>JAQWBY010000305.1 GCA_028706165.1 Lentisphaeria bacterium
CCGCCACCGGCAAACTGAAACGGATCACCGACACCCAAGAAGCCGCCAACGCGTTGGCACCGCAACCGATCAGCGCCCCCGGCGGGGCCCCTCAGGGCACCAAAACGGAAACAGTCCGCCTAAAAGTTGTACGCTCAGCAGCTCGCCCCACTGTCAATCTCACGGAAAGCGGCGCCCCGCAGGTCGCACCGCCACCACGGCCGACCATATCGCTTACTCCTGCGGCAGCCCCGCCAGACGCCACTGCCAAAGCAGAGGCCGAAACGCCATCAACTCCGGTGCCGACCGCACCGGCCGCACCGGCCGCCAACACCAACTTCGAGACTCAGACCATAGCCAAGATGCCCCGCCCCGCTTCTCCCAAAACTGTTACTCCCGGAGCTGGCGAAGAAGACACGGCGGCTGGCAAATTGGCTGCTCCCGCTGCTCCCGCTGCTCCCGCTGCTCCCGCTGCCAACACCAAATTCGAGACTCAAACCATAGCCAAGATGCCCCGCCCCGCTTCTCCCGCGGCCATTGCTCCCGGGGCTGGCGAAGAAGACACAGTGGATGGCAAGCCGGCAATGCCCGCTGCGCCGGCGGCAAAAATATCGTCCTCGACGATCAAGCTCAACATTCGCAAGCCCGGTGCGCCAGCGGCCGTTCCCGCCGCTCCCGCCGCTCCCGCCGCTCCCGCCGCTCCCGCCGCGCCTGCCGCGCCTGAGCAGACTGTGCAGATCGCCCCGCCCAGCGCGGAGCGGACTGCTCAGGTATCTCCTCCAACTGAAGCGACTGAGGCTCAGCCTGCAGCACCAGCGCCGGCCATTCCCGGCGCCTCCAGTACCTTGAAAATCCGCCCAGCCAACGGGGCGGCACCCGTGACACCGTCAGCCGCGGCCGATTCTTCGGCCAGCGCGACCGTGAAGATCAAAGCGCCACCGCCAACGGCCGGCACGGAAAAGAAAAAAATCACTCTCAAGAAAGATATTCCACCAGTAGCGACGCCCGAGACGGCGATACCGGTGCCCCCGGCTGCTGTGGCGGCCGCGATTGCCGCCGATAGCACCCCGCCAGCGGACACCGAAGCCCAGACTCCGGCGACGCCGGAGTCCGCTCAAACCGTCGCCGTCCCGGCACCGCCTGCCGAACAAAAAAAAGGCGGGCTGAAAATTCGCAAGGGTGGCGAAACGCAGAGCGGCGCATCAGCGGCGGCAACCCAGGCTGCCGTACCGCCGCCCGCAGCGGCCGGCGCACCGGCAGAAAAGAGCGATGCGGCTCCGGCTCCGGCTCCGGCTGAATCCACAGCTTCTGCCGGCGCCACTGGCACAGTATCCATCCTGGAGCTGGTAACAACGTCGGTTGCCGCCATTGCCGTCGTCGTCAGCATTGTTCGTTTTGTGTTGGACATGGTGCAGCAAATCCAATAACACCACTTACTTCCCTTTCCCTATCCAACAGGCGCAAGACAACACCGTCTTGCGCCTATTTTATGGCAGAGTCGAAGCTCTGCCGCCATCACCCATGACAAGGACCATCCGACATGCGAAAAATTCTGGGACTTTCTGCCATGGCCGGCACCGTGTTGTCAGCACAACTTCTAGCTGCCACCGTTACGGATATACAGGCAGTATACAGACATGGGCAGGTCTTTCTGACCTGGCAGGAAAAGGACCTGCCGGCAGCCGCCGAGCTGAGTGTCTTTAGCTCGGAACAGCCCATTACCCAGGATAACCTTGCCGAAGCCCAGGTCTTGGCCACGCGCGTCCACAAGAGCAGTGCCCGTGATTGGTGGCAAGATCCGGCAGCGTTTGCCAAGGACGCCGAAGCGGCGGCGCCGGCCGGTTACGTCATTGCGCCAGGCAGGCCGCCTCTGGATCCACACAGCGGCCTACACGTCCATACGGTCCCAGCTGATGAGCTTGGTCCGCGCTATTACGCAGTCACCTGGTCATCCACTGGAAACCAGGCGTCCCGACAGACAATCGTTCCCGGCGTCAACAGCACGACGCGCCCCTGCGTGATCCGTACTGAGCAAGTCCAGCCCATCTGGCAGAAAGACAGTCCGGCGCCGCAGCGAAACTGCGCCCGCGGCAAAGCGCTGATACTGTCACTACATGGTCGCGGCGGTGGCGTCACCGCCAGAAGCGAAGGCGGCGCCAGTGCGACTGATTGTCTGTGGTTCAAGAGTGCCGAACAGGGCTGGCGGGAAGGACTTACTGGAAGATTTGCCCTGCGCATCACCGGGGACGCAGTCATCATCTCGCCCATGGACCGCGAATGGGTCAACCGGCCGGTACTGGAGTCGCCTGATTCCCGCGATCACTGCCCCGCCATCAACACCTGGTGGTACGGCTACAACGAAAACATCGCCGTAAGCACCCGTTCTGAGCGCATTGTGGTACGTGATGTCACCCACCAGTACCTGCTCGCACTGATCCAGTGGGCGCAAAATTGGCTGGGTACGGACCCGCAGCAGACCTATGTCAGCGGCGGGTCCATGGGCGGTTCCGGCGCCATCACCCTCGCCCTGAAATACCCGCAGCTCTTCGCTGCTGTCTATGCGCAGGTGCCGGTCTACGCCTACACTTGGGACGGCTGCAGCACCAGCAAATCGCTCACCGCCGCGCGGCTCGTCTGCAACTGCGGGCCCATCAAGGACACGCCGGCCTTCACCGCCGACGGCAAATATCTCCTGCAGGCACTGGACAACCGTCTGAACATCGCCGCCGCGCACGATACGCCGCCCATTTTCGCCACCAACGGCCGCAAGGATGGCTCCATTCCATGGGTCAACAACCCGTCATTCTACCAGGCCGCCAATGCCGCCCGACAGGGCTTCGCTGTCTTTTGGAACGACGGCGACCACGGCATGAGCAGCCAAGCGCCGGACGATGTCAAAGCGTGGTCGCAGCTGATCCGCCGTTACCGACTTGACCGCAGCTACCCCGCATTCAGCAATTGCAGCGATGCGCGCGCCTTCGGCAATGGCGATCCCAGCGATGGCGACCGCATCGGTTGGATCAATCGCGGCTTCAGCTGGGAACTGCTCCGAGACAGTCCAGCCAACTACGCCATCGCCATCAAGGTCGCTCACCCCGAGCTCAGCTACCCCGTGCAGGTTGACGTGACCCTCCGTCGCCGCCAAGCGTTCAAACCAGCTGCAGGAAATAAACTCCTACTCAAACTCGGCGACAAGGCCCCAGCCCCCTACACCATGCCCACCGACGGGCTCCTGACCATTCCCGCCGTGAGCATCGCCTCGCCCGAGGGAGTCGTCATTGAACTGAGCCACTAGAGGAGGTGAATGGACAGCGACGACACTGGCCAGCGTCTTCCAGCCAGCACGGCCGCCTGCGAGTGCCATCAT
Source organism: Lentisphaeria bacterium (assembly GCA_028706165.1). Taxonomy (GTDB): domain Bacteria; phylum Verrucomicrobiota; class Lentisphaeria; order Oligosphaerales; family Oligosphaeraceae; genus Oligosphaera. Next base: position 3,347 of record JAQWBY010000305.1, read on the forward strand.
CACTCTCCGGGACGCCGAAGCTCGTTACCGTCCGTGACGCCATTGCGACATGGCATCCAGCTGCCAATTCATCCCATCCCCATCCCCATCCCCATCCTCTGCCCTGCCCTGCCCTGCAAACAAACACGCCGTCCGCCCAAGCTTTGTCAGCCCGGACGGACGGCGCGCTCGTGCGTGGTTTATGCCCCGGCAACCCAGGCGCGCAACTCAGCCGTCAGCGGCGACACCGCATCGACCGTCACATTATCACCGGAAGGCATGGTCAGATCCATGCCGGGCTTGCATCCCATTAGCGTTTCACCCAGCGGCGTTTCATAAGAGATCATGTTTTTCTCCGGGACACTGTCAAAAAGTCCCAGGAGGTGGAAGGCCTCTTTCTTGCCGTTGGGATAGCGCACTGTGATGGTCGATCCCGGGACGGCAACGCCGTCCACCTCGACGTCGCTGAAATCCGTCGCCCGCATGCCGTTGAGGCTCGTTTCCAATTCCTGACGCCGAGAAGCCAGAAATACCTGCTGTTCCTTGGCATACTTGAATTCGGAGTTTTCACGCAAATCGCCATAACCACGAGCGTGCTCAATGGCAGCGATGTTCGCTGGCACCAGGACATTGATCAGGTGCTCAAGCTCGTCCTGCCGCTGCTTATAACTGCGCTTCGAGGTCAACTTGCCAACGGCGCGCCGCGCCGGCGCCTGACGGCGCTCTTCGACTTCACGGATATGCTCAGGATAATAACGGACGATTTTCACCAGCAGGCTCTGGCGCTCGCCCGAATCCAGCAAGGGCAAGCGTTTGATACAACGAACCAGGGCAACGAGGGCATCACGATCGCCATTGAGCATGACCTGCCGATGAAACTTCTCGTCCTCCAGCAGCAGCCGCCGCAAATCACGCTGCGCACGCAGATAGTTGCCGCGGACGTCAATCTGCAGGGTCTTAAAGATCAGATGAGAATCGGACAAATACTTGTCCTTTACCGCCTGGGATCCCGAACGCCACAACCACATCAGCAGATCAGCGCTGGCGTGTTTGCCCTCCAACGCCTCAAGCACCTTGGCAGCCAACAGGTCTTTGTCAGCCCCGGAACCGAGCAACTTTTCCGTCTGCGCCCACAGACGGAAGGGCAGCCGCAACGTGTTCGCGGCCAGATAATCATTGCCTTTGGCTATTTGGGTGGCCTTAAACCAAAACGGCGCCAGCTTGCCGGGAAGCTTGTCCGTCACTTCGGCCCACGCATCGCCATTGCACCAAATCACCGCCTCGTCGGCTAGATATTCCACCGTCGTGTGCAGCCAGTCACCTAGATCGCCGGACATCTTCTGCAACATCGCCAAGGCCAGGGCGAAGTGGTCGCTTTGATCCGGCCGGATGCCCGCCTGCTGCAGAATGCGCTGGACGTTGTCCAGCGTCGGCTCGCTGTCCACTTTCAACGATGTGACGCCCTTCAAACGCTCACACAACTCGAGAATACTCCGGCTGTGATCCCAACGCT
>JAQWBY010000306.1 GCA_028706165.1 Lentisphaeria bacterium
GGGAAGCGCTCTTCGGCGCCGGCGGGCAGGCGGTGGCCGTCAAGAAAGGTCGCGTCAATGGCGTCAAGGCGTTCACGCTGCAATGCGGGTGGAGCCAGATGTACGGTGGACGGGAAGCGGTTGGCGGGATTGGGGCCGGTGAGGGCAAGTAGGGTGGTGGGTGGGGTGGCGGTGTCGGGCGAGGGCGTGAAGAGCAACTGGTCGCGGGTGATGCGGACTTGGGCATCGCATTGGAGCTGTAGGCGGGCAAAGTCGGCAGGGGCGATGACGACGCTGTCGGGGATGCCGGCGCTGGGATCGTCGCAGAGCGTCAAGAGGGTGTCGCCAACGCTGATATTGATGGCGTGAGTGAAGATGGAGTGGACGCGGCCGGTGAGGGGCCCGGTGGCGTGTGCGGCGGTGGCAGAAGCAGGGGCAGGGGGAGGGGGAGGGAAGTCGTCGGGCAGATAGCTGGCCAAGGCGTGGATGATGCGCGGGGCGTTGCCTGTCGGGGGAGTGGGGGGCGCGGTGTTGTGGTCAGCAGGATAATGCACGGCGGATTCCTGTGCGTCTGCGAGGTGGGGGCAGGGCTATGAGGGGCGAGATGAAATGAGGGTTCCATTGCCTCTTTGGCGCCAGTCAGCTTCGCCGACTGGCGCCAAAGAGGCCGAGGAACACGGGCTAATATGGCACACTACCCAGGGCGCCGCGCGCTTTCAGCGCTGCTTGCCCTGGGCTGGACTGTTTCGCGCTTTCAGCGTTTCTGCCGCTTCGCGGCGTTGGAAGGTACCTGGTTTTCGCGGACGGAACGGACGGTAATGTGGGTTCCATTGCCTCTTTGGCCCCAGTCAGCTTCGCCGACTGGGGCCAAAGAGGCCGAGGAACACGGGCTAATATGGCACACTACCCAGGGCGGCGCGCGCTTTCAGCGCTGCTTGCCCTGGGCTGGTATGTTTCGCGCTTTCAGCGCTTCTGCCGCTTCGCGGCGTTGGAAGGCACCAGGTTTTCGCGGACGGAACGGACGGATCGGACGGATCGGTCTGATCGGTCTGATCTTCTGTCTATTGTCGCGGACGGATCGGACGGATCGGACGGATCGGACGGATCCGATTGCTGATCGGTCTGATCGGTCTGATCTTCTGTCTTTTATCGCGGACGGATCGGACGGATCGGACGGATCGGACGGATCCGATTGCTGATCGGTCTGATCGGTCTGATCTTCTGTCTTTTATCGCGGACGGACCGGACGGATCGGACGGATCAGACGGATCCGATTGCTGATCGGTCTGATCGGTCTGATCCGTCTGATGATCCGCCCGATGTGCCCGATGTGCCCGATCAAGCAGCCGGATCGGTCTGATCGGTCTGATCGGTCTGATCGTCGACTTGATTGGTCTGATCGGTTATTTGCTGAGTACGTCGCGGGTTTGGCGGGCGACCATGAGTTCTTCGTTGGTTTCGAGGCACCAGACGGTGATTTTGCTGCTTGGGGTACTGATTTTGCCGGTGGTGAGTTTTGTGTCGATGGCGACGCCGAGGTAGTCGAAGTGCCGGCATATCTTCTCGCGCAGCGGCGCGCAATTGAGGCCGATGCCGCCGGTGAAGACGACGGCGTCGAGGCCCTGCAGGTAAGCGGTGAACATACCGATGTAGCCGATGCAGTTATCGGCGAAGGCGGCGAAGGCCAGCGCGGCCTGCTTGTTGCCGGCGTCGGCGGCCTGGAGCACATCGCGGAGGTCGTTGCTGACACCGCTCAGGCCGAGGAAGCCGCTTGCGCTGGCGAGGGTGTTTATGACGCGATCAAGACTGCCTTCGCCGGCGACGAGCCGCGGCAGGCAGAAAAGATCGAAGTCGCCGACGCGGTTATTCTGGAAGAGGCCGGACTGCGGCGTGGCGCCCATGCTGGTGGCGATGCTCTTGCCGTCCTTGATGGCGCAGAGTGAAGACGAGCCGCCGAGGTGCAACGAGATGACCCGGCGGGCGTCGGGGGCCAGGTCGCGCATTTTGGCGGCGATGTAGCTGTGGCTGGCGCCGTGGAAACCATAGCGGCGGACACCGTACATGGCCATCCATGCGTAGGGCACGCCGTAGGCGGCGCGGTACGCCGGCATGTCGGCGTGGAAGGCAGTTTCGAAGCAGGCGACCTGGCGCAGCCCGGGATGCTTGGTGCGCAACTGGCGCATCAGCGCGGCGTACATGGGATTGTGCGCGGGCGCGAAGGCCGCATAGTCGTCGAGGATGGCCAGGACGGCATCGTCCACGGGCACGGCGCCGTTGATGGAGCCGCCGTGGACGGTCTTGAAGCCGGCGCCGTCGAGGTCGTCCAGCGATTGGATCAGCCCGTGGTCCTGGAGGAGGCCCATGCAGAGCTGAAAGGCCGCAGCGTGGTCGTGGCAGGCGTCTTGGCCGTCCTGGCGGGTATCGCCGGCTTTGAACTGCCAGGGCGAGGGCGAAGCCGCGCCGATGCGTTCGACGGCGCAGCTGGCAATGGCGTGTTCGCCGCGGGCGAAGTCGAACAGCTTGCATTTGAAGCTGGTGGTACCGAGGTTCAGAACGATGATCTTGTCGGCCATGGGCTGTTTATTCCCGGTATTTGGCGGCGAAGGCCTTGCTGGCCTTTTCAAAGCAGAACGAGGTTCAGAACGATGATCTTGTCGGCCATGGGCTGTTTATTCCCGGTATTTGGCGGCGAAGGCCTTAATGGCCTTTTCAAAGCAAAGCATGGGGATGCGGGCGCTGCCGGCGCCGATGAGGCCGCCCTCGTGGTTGAACATGCCGCCGTGGATTTCCGGCGCGATACCGGATTTGACGACCTTGCGGATGTCGATGCCGCAGGGCAGGAAATCAAAATCGAGATTGGGAATGGGATAGTTCGGGTTAGAGGCGATACAGATTTCCTGCATTTCGCGGGTGAGGGCGATGGCGTCCTTGAGTTTGAGGCCGCGCAGGTTACAGACGATGGGGCTGGCGGCGGCGGCGAGGCCGCCGAGGCCGGCGCATTCGACCACGCAGCTGTCGCCGATCCATGGCAGCTGGTCTTTTTCGCTGTATTGGGATGACGTATAGCGGCCTTTCATCATCATGGCCGGCGCGGTGAACCACTCGTCGGCACCCATACCGGCGACCTTGATACCGTATTCGACGCCGTTGCCGCCGAAGGCGACGGTCATGGTGGAGTAGGGCGTGCCCTTGGCCGAGAGCAGGGCGGCCATGCTGGCGCCCTGGCCGTAGCAGTGGAAGAAGCGGGGCGTCTTGACGATGTAGTCCATGCATTTGATCATGGTGTCGCGGGGAATGTCCATGCGGAAAAGGTCGGGGAGGATCTGCCTGATGAAGAGCAGGTCGGCGGCACTTTGGCGGGTGTGGTTTTCGTCGCCCATCTGCATGCCTTCGGCGAGGATGGGCTTGATGGGCAGGCCGTCGCGGCGTTTGATGAGCTCGCGGAGCACGGGGAAGAGCTCGTCGCGCATGTAGCGCAGATTGGCAGCGATGTCCTCGCTGTAGAGACCCCAGCCGCAAAGACCGCCCTGGAAGGGCCCTTCGGCGGGGAAGGTCGCGGCGCGGACGCCGTTGTTTTTGTTTTCGACGACCATCATGGCCACGGACGCCGTGATGATGCCGGTGCCGGCGCCGACGGTGTTGTGGTCGAGGGCGCTGCTGACCTTGATTTCGCCCTTGTTGAGTTTGGCTATGGCCTCGTCTTCGCTTTTGGCCAGGCCTTCGTAGAGCGCGCCGCTGATCATGCCGCGGCGGTGCAGGGGCACCATGTCGGCGAAGTCGATGGGCGGGCCGGAGTGGAGGATCATGTTGGGCTCGAGGCCCTCGACGACCTTGCCGGCGGGCTGGATGTCCACCCACACCGGATTGGCGTTGATCAGTTCATTGACGGCGTGGTCGTTGGCGGCGGCGATTTTTTCTTTGAGGTTCATCTAGCGAAGTCCTTCACATTAGGGAATCAAGCAGGTCGGTCATGTCCTTGTCGTGCTTGACAGGCGGTCGCCAAGCGACTTGCGTCACCTTGACGCCTTGCCGGCGGAGCGAATCCGCGAAGGTCTGCAGGCCGATGTTGACGACTTTGAGCTTTTTGTTGCAGGCGGGGCATTTTTTATTCATGGTGTGTCAGCTCCGTTTGTCGAGTGCCTTGATCCAGTCGCTGGCCAGCAGCGTGCTCTGGAAGTTGCTGCCGGTGAGGATGACGCCGGCGGCGACGAGTTGGCGCCCACAGGCGGCGACGTCCTGCGGGTCCTGCGTGGAACCGCAGATGGAGGCGATGACGACCAGCGCGCCATTGCGGGCCTGGATAGCCTCGGCGCAGGCCTTGGCGAAGGGCGCGATCGGGTCGGGATGGACGCCCGGGCTGGTGATGAAGTCGAGGAGGATGACGGCGGTGGCCGGATCGGCGGCTTCCTGGCGGAAGCGCTTGAGGCGCAGCGCGGGATCGAAGACGGGGTGCGGTGCGTCGATGGTGAATTCCTCGGCGCCGAGATCAATCAATGCGTGGCCACGGCTCTGGTGGGGATCATCAAGCTGCGTGGCGTAGCGGGTTTTGAGATTGCAGAAGAGCGCGGCGTCCGGGGTGTGTTCCTTGAGGTAGATCAGCGACTCTTCGGCGAAAGTGCCACCGCAGTAGATGCCGCGGAGGTACTTCTGCTCAGGGCGAAGTTTGGGCAGATCGCGGGCGATGGCGTCGTCGATTTGCGCCTGAGTGAAAGCGAAGCCGTCGGTCGCGACGCCGCAGAGCGCCAGGGCTTTGAGGGCGGCGCCTTCCAGGCTGAAGGCGGCGTGGACGCGATGGGCGGCGAAGAGCGACGCGTCGCTACCTAGGAAGATGGCGACGACGGGCTTGGCGATCT
>JAQWBY010000307.1 GCA_028706165.1 Lentisphaeria bacterium
CAGGACGCCGCGGGGACTGTTCTCGCGGTGCCGTGCCCGCAACCAGAAGCACCAATGAGCGTAGGAGTAAAGCAATGACGACGGCATGCAGCAAAATCGCCATAGTGGTGGCGTTGGCGGCGGCGATTCTGCCGCTGGCCGCTTGGAACGGACATGAACAGCGCGTGGGCGATTTCACGTTGCTCATCCACGAGATTCCCGACGTGCCGGCGCCCGCAGAGCCGACGAGCGCCGTGGTGACCCTGACCAACGGTAGCGCGGCGCCGGTCAGCGGCGAACTGCGTGTGCACAAGTTGGTTGACGACTGGCGGGTTGTCGGTCCGGTTGTGCAGCGCGTGACCGTGCCTGCTGGCGAAAGCACCAGCGTCACGTTCCAGATCGTCAGCGGCCCTTTTGTGTTTTCGGCGCTTTATCCCCTGCACATCCAGGCGACCCTGCAGCGCGGCGATGAGGCCATTGTGATAGACGCTGTACGTATTTTCACCGTCAACGCCAAGCGCGGTATCGCTGACGCGACGCTGACTGCGCCGCCCGAGCTGCCGGCCATCGTCGTGCCTGCAGACGTTACGTTGCGACTCCATGGCCAGACGAATGTGCGCGTGGCGTGGAATTATTACGACCAGCCGTTGCAGTACAAGCCCATTGGCTGGCTGGGCAGCGACGGCAGCAGTCGCGCCCACGTGAGCTACGGCCGCACGACCCGCGGCGACACTCGCAGTTGCCTCAACATGCATCCGACCTGGTATCCCGGTGGCGGCACAGTCCTTTGCGACTACCGGTTGCAATTGCCTGCGGTTACGCCGATTCGCTTTACCTTCGCCAATGCGTTGCGTGACAGCAGTGCCACCGAGCCCCTCAGCGATGGCGTTGATTTCCGCGTGTGGGTGCTGGACGGCGATGCCGAGCCGGCACTGCTCTTCAGTCAGTTTACCGACAGCAAAATTTGGCTGCCTGGCGAAGTTGATTTGAGTGTCTATGCGGGCAAGGACGTCATTTTGCGCTTGGAGAGCCACCCGGGCCCCAATCGTGACACGCAGGTCGACAGTTGCTTTTGGGCCGAGCCGACGCTCAGCGCCGGCACGCCGCCGGTTTTTGCGCCTGCCAGCGAGCCGGCGGCGGCGCTTAAGCTGGCTGCGGCTCGGCTTCTGGGCGGCAGCGCCCAGGCCATTCCCGGCGCGACGGTGCTGCCGCTGGCAGGCGATAGCGGCGTGCGCGCGGCGGTGATTGCCGCTGGTGATTATGGCCTGCTTGATGGCTGGTTCCTCTTCGTGGGGCCAGAGGGCATTTCGGCCTGCCGTGGTTTGGAACTCGAGCTCAATGGCGAGTCCCTCACCAACTCAAATTGGCGTTTTCTGCGTTGCGAGACCTTCGAGGCCGAAGGCCGGCCGCAGTGGTTGCACCGCTTTGTGGACGGAAATGGCCAGGAAGCGACTGTGCGCGTGGGTTGTTGGGCTGATGGCGCGGGCCTGCGGGTGAAAATCGAGGCCAGTCAGCGCTTGACGCTGGCGCAGCCCGGCCCTTGGCATGACCAGGCCACCAGCGTCTTTTACGGTCACGGCTACGCTATTCGCAATCCCAAACCCTTCCGAGCCAGCTTCGGCGGTCACAATCTGTCTTCCAGTCATGTCGGCATGGAATTCGCCAAGGCACCGGCGCTACTGGTAGCGGTAGACAATCCGCCTAATTATTTCGAGGTCAGCCCCGCGCAGCGGGTCTATGCCTTGGCCACTCATGAGAATTGCGTGATGACTTTTGTGCCGGAGGCTACGGCCATGGCTGCGGCGGTCGCCTATCGGCCGCTATTTGACAAGAAGCCCGCCGGCGCCGTCAGCAAACTCGCAGGCCGCATGCTTTTCGACATCTGGGGTGGTGAGTACCGCAGCATTGCCGATCACATGCGCGAGATGCTCCGCTATGGCGTCAGCGACGCCATCCTCACGGTCCATAACTGGCAGCGCTGGGGCTATGACTATCGTCTACCGGACATCTGGCCGCCCAATCCCCGCTGGGGGACGCTGGATGACCTCAAGGAAGTGGGTCGGGTCTGCGACCCGGCTGGCATTCCCTGGGGGCTACATGACAACTACATCGACTTTTATCCCGACGCCGACGACTTCAGCTATCGCAATATCTATTTCTCGAAGAATGGCGAGCCGGTCAAGGCCTGGTACAATCGCGGTCGGGACGCCTCGTCCTACAAATGGCGGCCGGATCAGATCATGCCCTACGTGCAGCGCAATTTGCGGCTGGTGAAAGAGGGCCTGGGCACGTCCCACTGCTTTATTGACGTCTTTACTTCCGCGACCTGCACGGACTGGTACGACCACGACGGTGTTTTTCACTCCAGTCTGGAAACCCGCCGGCACTGGGGTGAGGCCTTCGCCTGGATTCGCGATCATCTTGGCGCTGCACCGACCACGTCCGAGGCCGGCCACGACCAGCTGATCGGTTACCTCGATGGCGCTGACTGCCAGTGGATGACCCTCAGCAGCGATCCCGGGCGCTTCATGATCAAACTCGACTGCGACGAATGGAATCGCGTGCCCTGGTACTCCGCTGTCAATCACAGCAACTTCGTGCTGATGGGCGCGGGTTACTCTTCGCGCTACGAAGGGCAGCGTTCGCGCCTGCTGCATGGCATCGTCAGCGATGACTATCTGTCGGCCGAACTGCTGGCCGGGCACAGCTTAATGGTGGATGCTGGCTGCTGGGGCTACAACGCCCTGCGCAAGTACTACCTGGCGCAGGATTTCATCCGCCATGTCGCGCTGCGCCATATCAGCCGGCATGAATTTGTCGGCGGGAACATCCACCGGCAGTACGTCGAGTGGGACAATGGCGCGCGAGTGTGGGTGAATCGTGGTGAAAACGACTGGCAGCTTGCGGACGGGCGCTGTCTGCCGCCCTTCGGCTTCGCCATCAACTACGGTGCCAATCAGCTGGCGTTGGAAAAACTTGCCGATGGCACGTTCCGCGAGCATTCGCGCGGCCCGTCAGGCTGGTTTTTCAATGCCCGCCAGAGCGCGATCAGCCAGCGGCAGTTGGTGCCGGCGGTTCCGAGCATTGAGGACTTTGTGGACCTCGGCGAGGGTCGCTTCAGCTGGACTCTGCGTTGGGACGCCAAGGGACCGGGGCCGGCGGGGCTGCGGACTTTTGTCCATTACATGGAGGACAAGAGCCAGCCTCTGAGCATTCGTTTTCAGGCCGACCACAGCTCTAGCGTGCCACCGGAACACTGGCAGGGCGTCATTCGTGACAACATCGTCAGCACGATTCCGGCGACTTGTACGGACGCGCACTTCCCGATCTACGTCGGCCTCTACAAATCCGATCTTGGCCGGGTGGCTACCGAGGGCCGGCAGACCGGCGGAACATCGGCCTGGATCGGAACCCTCGTGGTCAGCCGCAATGACGATGGCGAGGTCACCGCACTGAAGCTTGAGCCGGCACTGGCAGAGCAGAATCCAAGCAAAACCAGCCTGCAACGCAACCCGATTGGCACCATGGTCGATTTCGAATTGGCAGCTACCGACGGCGCTTTTAGGCTGCGCGAAACCAGTATGAACGTGTGGGAGCTCACGCCACTGCCCGGGCAGGCGGCCTTCACCGCGCGATTGCACCTCAATAAGCTCTTCGCCCGCTGGGATGGCGTCAGTGTCAGCGCCGAAGCCCGCGACGCCGGCGCCGAGGCATCGGCGGTGAAATACGACATCCAGGACCACGATATGGTCATAGCCATTGATCCCGCAGCGGTCTTCAAGATTATCATCAGGCGCTAAGCTGCTGCGTCGTCGTGTAATCGGTTAGTCATTGATATTGGATGCACGACAGGCCCCCTCCGACGCGGTGAGACGGGACGTGCCTAACCAATGTGGCGCCCTCCAGGCGCAATTCCAAGTTGTTGTCACACCCCTGGTTGCGGCGCCCTCCGGGCGCCTCACCAGGGGTTATGCATGGTACGGCCCTCCGGGCGCCTCACCAGGGGTTATGCATGGTACGGCCCTCCGGGCCGAACTTGGCAGGTCAGACGACTTGATCCGGCTGATCCGGTGGAAGCCGCCGGGACGGCGGCGCTCCCAGCAGTCCCGGGTATCAGGCAACCGGTCCCCGGCGTCCAGGAAGTCCCCAATCAGTCCCTTGTGTTCAAAGCGTCATTCCCCACGGTCCCGAAAGTCCCCACAGTCCCGGTCATGAGTCGTGAGACGTGAGACGTGAGTCCTCGCCCCGGTGCGCCGGTGCCAATCAGTCCCACTGGTCCCTGGCGTCCCCTGAGGCCGGCCATTATCAATGGGTGACCGATTACGCACGCCGTGGGGCGACGAGGGCTGCGCGCGTTGTGCAATGGCTGCGACTGGCTTATATTACCCAATTCTCGCGGTTCGGTGAGTGGGGTGGGGGCAAAGTGCTTTCCAGAGCTCAAGAGGAATGACGATGCGAATAAAAAAAATACTTCTGCCAATAGCCGTCATGAGCCTGTGGTTCTGTGGCTTGAAGGCTTCTGCCGATGAGTTTTTGTACGAACTGAGCTTTGATCAGGCTATTGGCAAACGGACATTTGGCCGGCTTGCCGGGGGGCGGGACGGTTACGGAGACTTGACAAACGGCGATAGCCCGGTACAGCAGGTGTTCATGCCGGATATCATCGTCGGCTACGATCGCGTGTACTTCCAGGGCTCGGGGATGTTCGAAGCCGACACCGATTTTCTGCAGCTGTATCAGTGGCTGCAGTTGGGCCGGGATGTAAAAAATCCCGACGGTGCCGCCAGCACCTGGGTCCTTGTGATCGACGAGCTTTTTTTTACCGAATCGGCGCTGTCACAG
>JAQWBY010000308.1 GCA_028706165.1 Lentisphaeria bacterium
AGCATCGCGAGTGTGGAAACCGAGCACAAAGCGTCTGGCGGCAATGCCTTGCGTGCGGGCGTGATGGGCGCCAACGACGGCCTGGTGTCCAACTTCTGCCTGGTGATGGGGATGGCTGGGGCGACGGAGGCGGCAGCTGGCACCGGCGGGCGGACCTTGCTGGTGACGGGCATTGCCGGGCTGCTGGCCGGCGCGATTTCCATGGCTCTTGGCGAGTGGCTGTCCGTGCAGAGTTCGCGGGAGCTGTACGAGCGACAAATTGCGGTGGAACGCGACGAACTCAAAGCCAATCCCGAGGAGGAGATTGAGGAGCTGGCACTGATCTATCAGGCCAAAGGCATGGGTGAGGACGACGCGCGCAAGCTGGCCCAGAAACTGGCTGCGAACCCCAAGTCGATGTTGGATACGCTGGCTCGTGAAGAGCTGGGCATCAATCCGCAGGAACTCGGCGGGTCGGCCTGGGAGGCTGCCTACACGTCCTTTCTGCTTTTTGCGGTCGGGGCGATCATACCCGTACTGCCGTTTATCTTCATGCCGCAGAATGTTGCGGCGATCGGGGCAAGCGCAGTTCTGAGCTTGCTGGGCTTGTTCGGGCTTGGCGCGGCGACCACGCTGCTGACTGGCCAGTCGCTGTGGTACGCTGGTTTTCGCCAGGCGATCTTTGGGATGATCGCCTCGGCGGTGACTTATGGCATCGGCCACCTCATCGGCGTCCAGTTGGGGTGAGCAGGCAGAGGCGAGGGTGCTGCGCCTGAAAAACATCTGAGCGGGTAGGACAGGCTAGTGTCTATTTCCAGTTGATGTCGGGTTTCAGCTTGCGTTTGGCACAGTCAGTCAAATAGGCATTGATGAGCGTCTGGTAGGGTAACGATACCTCCCCAGCCAGTTGTTTGAAATAGTCGATGGTTGCTGCATCCAGACGGATGGTAACCGCATTTTTCCGACTACGAACGTAAGGGTTTTTGCTCGCGTTGGTGAAGTCGTATTCAGCTTTCATGAGCGTTTCCTTTGCAGATACTGGTGGCTTTCCTTTGTGGTGGCCTTGCGAGCGGAGACAATTCGAATCACCTCTTCCGCAGAGCGGTAGCAGTGGCAAACTACCAACAGTCGCAGTGAGCTACTCATGCCGAGAATAACAAAGCGATCTTCGGCTTGTGAGTGCTCCGTATCGTAGATCACCAGCGCTTCTTCGTCCTCAAAGACAGTGGCTGCCTCTTCGAAGATGACTCCATGTTTTTGGGCGTTACTGGCGGCTTTGTGCAAGTCCCATTCGAAGGTCATGGTTGTTTCCTTCTTGGTATGTCAATATAAAATACATACAATATAATAAATGCGCAAGCTCTGGGAGGGCATTTTGAGTTTGCGCAGCCTGCTGTGACGAAAGGAGCCTGCGTGGGGAAGGTGGCCTATGTGGGGAAGGTGGCCTATGTGGGGAAGGTGGCCCATGGGGGGAAGGTGGCCCATGTGGGGACAGAGCGGCCTATGTGGGGACAGAGCGGCCTATGGCCGGTACTTTGGCCAGTTCCGGGTTCATTCTGGCTGGCCGCGGCTGAGGCGTCGGAACACCAGTGGTGAGAGGTGTTTGTGGATTTTGAAGCTGCGGCTGAAGTAGTGAATGGAGGAGAAGCCGAGTTTTTCAGCGATTTGTGACATGGAATTGTCAGAGAAGCCCAGGAGGATTTCGGCTTGGACGAGTTTTCGTTCGATGATGTAGTGCATGGGCGTCTGGCCGGTGCAGCGGCGGAAGAGGTGAGCGAAGCGGCTGACGGAAAGATTGCACTGTGCGGCCAGGTCAGCGAGGGTAATTTTCTCCATGTAATGTTTTTCGATGTAGCGGATGGCGCGTTGCACGGCCTGTTCGGAGTAGAGGTCGGAGCCGGTTGGCGGTGGCATGTGTCGGGCGGCGGTGACGAAGAGTTCCATCAGCGCGGCATGGAGGTTGACGCTACTCATGGCAGACGGTGTTTTGAGTTCATCAATGATGTCATGGCAGAGAGCGGTGGAGTCTTCGGTGGGGAGGGTGATTTTGCGGATGAATTCATTCTGCTGACCGAAGAGCGGGAAGAGTTCGCCATAGAGCTGTAGGGTCATGGGGCTGTGGAGGAGCTGAATGGCCTGGCACGCGTCGCTGCTGGCGCTTTCGTGGAGCATTTCCGGCGGGACGACCAGCATATCACCGGCTCCGGCGGTGGTGGTGACGCTGTTGGCGGTGAAGCTCAGGGTGCCGTTGAGGATGATGACGGTTTGGAAGTCATCGTGCACGTGGGTGCCGAAGCGGCGTGGTTGGCTGGGGTAGCGAACCCAGGCGAGCATTTTGAAGGGTGGGTAAAGGATGCGCTCGTAAGCAACGGTGATGACTTTTCCCATGCGGTCCTCCAATGTACTATTTGCATCGAATGTAGTGGCGGGGGAGTGAAGAGCAAGGCGAAGATCAGCATGAAAATGCAAAAAAAAGCAGAAAAGCCCAAAGTTGCCGCTGAATGATCACGTAATGTAGAGGAGCGCCGAGGACATCTTGTTTCACTCCAGCTATTGGATGAGCCACCGCCTGCGGCAGTGATGATTGGGGCGAGTTTGCCCCGGGTAACAGAAAGGATCTACGATGTTGACGAGTACGATGGTGAAGAGTCATGCCCTGCGTTCGGGCGCGGACATAGTGGGCATCGCCTCGGCGGACCGCTTTGCCGAGTTGCCGGCCCGCTACAACCCGCTTTCGGCCTTTCCTGAGGCCAAGTCGGTGGTGGTGTTGGGCTTCCGGTTGTTTCGGGGGCTCTATCGGGGCATGAAGGCCGGAACGCAGTACGCGGCCTTCAGCATGATGGGCTATGCGGGCAACAAGTGGGTGTTCCAGCCGGTGACTCTCTGGCGTTTCTGCACCATTTTTGAGGACGCCGGGTATGAGGCATCGCCCATACCGGACAACTTTCCCTGGAGCAACCTGGACGGCATCAATCCAGATGAGATGGGGCAGGACTTCATTGACGTCAACCCGTCTTTTTACGGCAAGGACAGTTCCAATTTCAGTCGGCCGGTGAAAGATGATGGCCGTCCGGCGCCGGACATTTATTTCCAGATGCGTCTAGCTGCCTACTGTGCGGGCATGGGCGAGATTGGCGATAGCGGCGTGTTTCTGACACCGGAGTTTGGTCCCCGGCAGATGTTCGCGGTGGTGCTTACGGATGCTGAGCTTGATCCCGATCCGCTCTATGCCGGCGGCCTCTGTGACCATTGCGGGCTTTGCGTGGCCAAGTGCCCGGGCTGCGCCATTTCGGCGACAGAGAAGGTGTCAGTGAAAATTGCCGGGCGCGAACTGAGCTGGAACAAGCTTGATTTTGCGAAGTGCAGCGTGGCCTATCATGGCGGTGGCGAGAAATCGCACAATCCCTTCATGGTGACTGAGAAGGACCAGGTTGGTTTCAATCAGCAGCCCTATACGGCGGCGCGCAGTTACAAATTGTCGCCGATAGTGTGGAGCGGCCGTGCCTTGGGCGGCATGGAAGGCTGTCACCAGGCCTGCATGGCGCATCTGGAAGAGCGTGGCGTGCTCAAGAATACTTTCAAAAAAGCTTTTGGAGACTGCTGATGTTAAGTGCAAAACTGCTCAAACAATGCGCTCTGGAAGCGGGCGCGGACATTGTGGCGGTTGGACCGACCAGCCGTTACGAAGGCTGTCCCAAACAGATGGACATACGCTATTCCCTGCCGGGCTGCAAGTCGGTGATCGCTTTGGGCTTCCGGCATTTCCGCGGTGTATTTCGCGGGACGGAAGAGGGAACGTTCTTCACGAACTACTCGGGCGTGGGTTATGCGAGCATCAACTGCATCCGCCAGCCGCTGGCGCTGCGTGACATCTGCCGTTGGATTGAGGACCAGGGCTACGATACAATGCCCATCCCCAATCACCTGGGCTGGACGAATAACAATCTCAGCGGACAGAAGCCAGGCACCGAAAACCAGCCGAACCCCAATTTCAGCCGGCCGGTGCAGGAGGACTACCCCTATCCGAATGTCGCGCATCACATGCGATTGGGCGCGGTGATTGCGGGGCTGGGCGAGATCGGTTGGAGCAAGATGTTCCTGTCCAAGGAATTCGGTCCGCGGCAGCGCATCGCGCTGTTGCTGACGGACGCCGAGTTCGAGTACGACCCGGTGGTCAAGCCCGGGACGATCTGCGACCGCTGCAAGCAGTGCGCGCGTGCTTGCACAGGCCATGCCATGCCGGTGGACAGCAAGGACTGCGTGCGGGTAGAGATTGATGGTCAGGTCATTGAGTGGGCCAACATTGACTACACGAAATGCAGCCGTTACTTCTGTGGAGCATCGCCGCAGCACAATCCCTTTGCGGTAACAGAGGAAGACCGGAAAGGCTTTGCGGAAGAGGTAGGCCGCGCGCAGCAGTACAAGCTGCCGTCGCAGTACTGGTATGCGCGGGCGCTGGAAGGATCGTCGGGCTGTATTCGCGCCTGCATGATGCATCTGGAACAGACTGGCCGGATCACGAACCGCTTCAAGGAGCCTTTCCGGAAGAAACCGGCCTGGCGTCTGGCGGATCCGGAATAGGAGCGCGCCAGAGAAGCGAGTGAATTTTGCTTACGCCTCCGGGAGCGTTGTTGCTACCGGGGGCATTTCATTTTTATCGTCGCTGTTATTCTGCAGGAGAATGGCAGCGGCGAGCCAGAGCCAGCGTTTACTGAGGAGGTCGTCCCAGAGACAGCAGAAGGCCAGGGCGAGGAGAAAATATCTCGCCATGGTGGTTGCTTTGACGCCGCTGCTGATCCAGAAGGCGATCATGGCGG
>JAQWBY010000309.1 GCA_028706165.1 Lentisphaeria bacterium
GCTCCTTCGCCACTTATATTGCCCGGCAACCGCAGGCCCCTGAATAGACAGCCATCCGGAGATACCCCATGCCAACACTCAAGCCGGTCAAATCTGCCCGCGAACTCGTTGATCTGTATTACCACGACCTGCGCAGCCACCTCCTGGAGGCCGCGGCCGCCTTTGACCGTATCGACCGCGCTGGCGCCCTGCCAGAAGACGACCGTCGCCTGCAGGAACTGCGCGCCGCCGCCACAGTTGTCCTGGATTCCCAGCCCGACCGCGCTCGGCGCTTCCTAACCGCGCTATCCAAACCCGCCACCACGGAAACCGCCAGCCACTGATGCTCGCTTTCACCCCAGAATACTTCATGCGCCAGGCTCTGCGCCAGGCCGATATGGCCGCAAAGGCCGGCGAAGTGCCCGTCGGCGCCATCGTTGTCCACCAGGGACAAATCATTGCCCGGGCCCACAATCAGGTCGAGTTGCTCAAGGACGGCACCGCCCACGCGGAAATGATCGCCCTCACCCAGGCGGCAGCCAGCATCGGTGACTGGCGACTCAACGACTGCGTCCTCTACGTCACCAAAGAGCCCTGCGCCATGTGCGCCGGTGCCATGGTCAACTGCCGCCTCGGCAAACTCGTCTTTGCCTGCCCCGACCCCCGCATGGGCGCCGCCGGCAGCGCCCTATCCATCACCGCCTTCCCAGGAATGCTGCACCAGGTCGCCGTCGAAGCCGGCCTCCTCAAGGATGAAGCCCAGGAGCTGCTCCAGGCTTTCTTCCGCCAGCGACGCCTGGAACAAAAAGAAAGGCCCCAAAATGCGCAAATTGACGAATGATCTGAGCTGGTCGGTCTCCCGCGCCCAGCTTTTCCAAAGCTGCCCGAGAGCCTATTACTACGCCTACTACGGCTCCTGGGGCGGTTGGGAAGCCGATGCTTCCGAGCGCACCCGCACGCTCTACATCCTCAAAAACGTCAAGCCCCTGGTGATGTGGGCTGGCAGTATTGTCCATGATATCATCAAGGACACCATGGAAGCCGTCGCCCGCGGCGCCGCCATGCCCAGCCTGGAAGAACTCCAGAACCAGGCCGTGCTCAAACTGCGCAACGGCTGGACGGAGGCCGTCACCAAAGCCTGGCTACAGTACCCCAAGAAAACAAATCTCTTCGAGCTCTACTACGGCGACGGCAAAACGCTGCCCCGGGAAACGACCGACAAGATCAAGGAACGCATTTTCACCTGCCTGGACGCCTACGTCAGCTCGCCCGTCGTGCGCGACATCCTCGCCACACCCTATATCAACTGGAAACCCGTTGACACGCTTGACACCTTCATGGTCAACGACCTCAAAGTCTGGTGTGCCATCGATTTCGCCTACACGGACAATGAGGGCCAGCTCCATATCATCGACTGGAAGACCGGCACCGAAAACCGCGTCACCCTCCGCCAGCAACTCGGCTGCTACGCGCTCTTCGCGATGGAAAAATGGCTCGTGCCACTGGAACGCCTGCAGCTCACAGGCGTGTTCCTCCTCGACGGCGGCCGCCCCAGCCACTACCCCGTCGAACCCGGGCTGCTGGTCAGCGTCAAGGACCAGATCCTCAGCAGCGCCCAAGCCATGAAACAGAAACTGCGCGACCCCGAAAACAATATCGCTGAAGAGGACGACTTTCCCTGCCAGCCCAACGAATACAACTGCCGGCAGTGCAACTACCGGCAAGTCTGCCCGCAAATGGCGGGCAGCAGCAATGACCTGCCAGAAATCAACGGCTGAGACAGCGCGTACCCGCTTCAAGGCTTAGCAGCGGGAACCAACTTGATGCTTTCAATCGTGATCGTGCGGTCGCCGGCCTGAATAGGATCAAAGCGCAGACGCTTTAGCGTGCCTTGCCATTTGGAGTGCTGTGCCAGGTCAAAACGATAACGGTGCATGCCCTCGTCAGCATGCAGCGAGCAGGACACGTTGGCTTCGCCGTTGATCGGCATGAAGGTCGTTCCCCAGAAAAACGCCGCAAAATCTTTTTCACCCGGCGCCGGCTTGATGGCCATGGTCACTTCCAAGGCCGTGTAGGCTCGCGCATCCAGCCGCACATCGCCGGAGCGAATCGCCGGGTCCCGCCCGACGCTGGTCATCGCCAGCCCCGCCGGCGTCAACCGCAGATCAGCCAGGTACATCAGCGCGCCCCAGCCAAAAAGCTCCTGGTCACCGCGAAAATCCCAGCTGTCCTGACGCATCTGGCCGAGGTTCAACTCGAAGTCGTAGGGGCCCAGCCCCATGTCCTGCGGGCTGAGGTCGTCCGACACCCCGGGGTCCGTGCAAAACACCGTGCGAATCGCCCGAAGCATCTCAAAACCGAACTCCGAACAGGGCTCGATGTAGCTGCCCTCGGTCCATTCATTCCACGGCCCCAATACGAACATTTTCTCACCACGGCGATCCAGCCACGTCTTCATGTCCTTGAGGTGCCGAGTGAACTCGGCCACGCTGCGGTCGTAGATCACGAAGGTATTCAGGCCATGCCGTGGCCGCGCGTCCCAGCCCGTGTCCGCCACCGGCAGAAATTTCAGTCCGGCCGCGTCGCAGGCGGCGGCGGTGCGGTCCCAGTTGTCGGCTGCCTGATCGACCACGGCCTTGTAGGCGAAGAAGCGGCTGTTGCGCGAGGTCTCCCGCGCATTACCGAACCAATGGTAGGTCGTATAGCCGACGTATCCCTCCTGTGCAAGCTGGGCTTGCCCGCCCTGGTTCATGGCGTAGAAGACGATGCCGGGCAAGCCGGCGTCCCGCGCCATGCGATCCGACAAAGCCAGCAGCTCCGCCGAGGGCGCCGACCCGCCCATATCTTCGCGGATGTTCCGCGGGCTCCACATGAAGACCACCGGCTTGCCGTCCAGCGTCAGGTACTCCGGCGTGCGGATGTACTTTTCCAGCCAGCGTTCGGTGACTGCGATCCAGTCTTCGCGGCTGTGCGTGCCCTTGCGATTGTGATTGGCCCACATCAGCGCCCACTTGAAGTGCTGCTTATGCCGCGCCTTCACGAAACCGTCCAGCCAATGCTCGTTGTGATTCCGACCGGCCTCCCAATACCAGTCCACCAGAAAGAAATTGACGCCGTGCTCCGTAGCCCACTTGATCTGCCAGTCGATGCACTCCGGGTTGCCTTCGTCGTAGTAACCCAGGACGGGCTTGGTCCACGGCGCATACAAGGCCATCTCGCGCCATTGCCGATTCGTGCCGAAACCCGGATAGTAGTAGGAACCAATCAGATAGTCCGTCTGCGCGGGCTTGGGCTCCGGAACGTAGCTGCCCGGCGGCGGCGCGGCCAGCGCCGGTGTTACCGCCATGGCTTTCGCCGTCCAGCGCTGCCGCAGTTCACCGCCAACCTGGAGTTCTGCCGTAACCACAGCGTCGCCGACAGTCTGCGACAGCACGTCAAATTCGTAGGTCTCACTGAAATCCGCCGGCAATACGCAGGCCATGCTCAGCAACGGCTCGCCGTCCTTCTCCAGGCGATGTACCGCCCCGTCATGCACGCGAAAATGCAGCATCCCCGACGCCGGCGCGTGGCCGATATTATCCAAGCGCAACAGCATGCGGTTGCGCTTGCCCACCCGGTTCGGATACTCCGCCGGCCCGAAATACTGGCACAGCACATCCGCCTGGGCATGCGGCTGCGCCGCCAGTTCGACGCGTTGCAGGTCGTAGGGCGCCTCGTGCTCCGGCACGACTTGAACGCTCAACTGCAGGGCCTCGCCTGACCACTGGGGATGCGTACCCAATGGAATGCTGTAGGTATGCGCGCGGTCGTCGCCTGCCACCAGGAAGGGGATCACCGGCTTGCCACTGCTAGACGGTGACAGCCACGACAGTTCAGCCCAGGCCGGCGCCGCCGAACGCACGGTCACCAGCACCCAGGAGCTCGGCCGGCCAACCATGGCCAGATAGGGCGACACCAGCCAGCCGGCCTCGCCCACCGTCCAGGCGTCATGACGATTGCCCTTGAACTCCCAACGCCGCTCATTGCTGAAATCACCCTCGGCGACTTCCTCAATAGCCAGCCAATCCAGCTCGAACTCCACGCCAGCGCAGTCATTGCCATGCATCAGATCAAGGCGAATCTGCACTATGCGCTTCTCGCCCTGCCAGAACGGCCGCAAGCGCACAATCTGCCAGTCGGAAGTATCAGCCAGCACAAAATTCCTCACGCGTTTGGGGTCAAAACCATCGTATGGCCCCTCGGTCGTGTCGGTATAATACAATTGGCCCTGGCTGGCGACGCGACTGACTCTCACCCGACACACAAACTCGTGGCGATAATTCGGCGCGAGAGCAAACAACGGCGAGATCAGCTGCGGATCATGACCGCTCACGCGCCCCTTCAACACGCCGCCCTCGGCCCGCAGCTCCGCCACATGCCGCCCCACCCGCCAGCCGTTCACGCCTTCCGCATAATCCCAACGGAGCCCTTGCGCCTGCACCGCCGCCAAGGCCAGCACCATCCCTAACACCGCAATCAGTCGTGTCATCGCCGTCTCCTGTCACTTGCTTCATTCTTGTTACGCAACTGCGTCAGCAGGCAAAACATACACCACCCGCATGCCCAGCGCTAGCGTCGGCGAGCAGCGAACGGCTTGTAAGCCAGTACGCCAGAGTCACCCTGGACACACTGCCCAGACTGTCCACACTGCCCAGACTGTCCACACTGCCCAGACTGTCCACACTGCCCAGACTGTCCACACTGCCCAGACTGCCCACACTGCCCACACTGCCCACACAGCCCACCCTGCCCACACTGACCACA
>JAQWBY010000310.1 GCA_028706165.1 Lentisphaeria bacterium
CATCACGCTCAAGGACGTCGAAACGGTGGCAGGCGACCCACAGCGCGTGCGCCAGTGGGTGGAGATTACCCGCAGCGTCATTGCCGAACTGTGGGGATGAGGACGACGCTGGCGCCTTGCGACAGGCGCCGCAGCCGTCTTGTCCCTGCTGTTATTCCATTTTGCTTTCAAGATGATTGTAATTATATTGTCCACTGCTGGCAAAGGCGGCAGAAGGTCTGTCGCCGCCAAAAACAGGAGTGGCAACATGGGTCAAAAAGTCGCGTTTTCTGATGCCGAGATAGCCGAGGCCAAGCGCATGGTCAACGAAGCCGCTGATGTTCGCGAAGTCAAGCAGGGATTGTCGGTTGTCCTTTCCGTCGAACTGGGCCTGACCAATAAAGAGGTAGCGATTGCCCTGCAGTCCAGTCCAGCCACAGTCGTGAGGCTGCATGGAGAGGTTCGCCATTGCGCGGCCAAGAGTCATTCTGATGCCGATAGGAAGGCTGCATGGGGTGGGCGACGGCACTCCTACATGACGCCGGAGGAGGAAGATGAGTTTCTTTTGCCATGGGCTGAAAAGGCCGAAAAGGGCGGCGTTTTGATTGTTCCGCCGATTCACAAGGCGTTTGAAGGTCGCATTGGGCGGCGCGTTCAGCCGGCAACCATCTATCGTCTTCTTGCCCGGCATGGCTGGCGAAAGATCGCCCCGGACAACATTCATCCGAAAGGCGATCGCGAAGTCCAGGAGGCCTTCAAAAAAGGGGGCTCTCGATGGCTGTGGACGAAGCACTGAAAGGGAATCGGAACAATCTGCCGGTTTTGGTGATGTTTCAGGATGAAGCCCGGTTTGGTCGCTTGAGCTTGCCGCAGAGATGCTGGGCGCCGGCGCCGATGCGGCCCGTCGTCGTGCAAGGAGTCGTGCGCGAATACAGCTACACATACGCAGCGCTGGCGCCGACGAGCGGCGAAATGGATTGGATGATAGCCTCCAGTATGAATACGACGGACATGACAGCTTTTCTTCGCCACGTGGGGTCGCGTCATAGCGATCAGTTTGTGGTAATGGTTCTTGACGGGGCGCCATCCCACCGGGCGATACAGCTGGCAATTCCAGAGAACATGGCATTAGTTCGTCTGCCGCCATACTCGCCGGAGCTGAACCCTGTGGAACATCTATGGGACGAAATTCGTGAAAAGCATTTCGCGAATCAAGTCTTTGACTCAATGGGGGCGGTAATAGCCCAGGTGGTGGATGCGATAGACAACTGGGAGTCGTCGCCAGATGCGGTTCGCTCGCTATCGGCATGGCCTTGGATTGTTGAAGGTTTGCAATCATCTTGAAAACAAAATGGAATTAGAGGACAATGCTCTTCACTTAGGGGCTGTTCGCTAATTACGTTTACAATTATACCCAGGCACGCTGAAAGCGTGCAACATCGCAAACAAAAAAAGGTGAGGTTCCATTGCCTCTTTGGTCCCAGTCAGCTTCGCCGACTGGGGCCAAAGAGGCCGAGGAACACGAACATAGTTGGCGCTCTACCCAGGGCGTCGCGCCGCCTCCGGCGTCGCTTGCCCTGGGCTACGATGACAGCGCCCTTCCAGGGCGCTTACCGCTTCGCGGGCAGGGAAATGTTGTGTGAAGAGCATTGTGTTATAGGAGGTCGGTCCTCGTCAGCCAGCGGTTGAGTACGGTGCGCAGGGCGTCTGGGGTGATGGGTTTGCTAATGTAGTCATTCATGCCGGCGTCGAGGCATTGCTGTTGGTAGCCGCTGACGGCGTGGGCCGTCATGGCGATGATGGGAATGTCGTGCCGCCGGACGGTCGAGGACGGATCGCGGATGGCTGCCGTGGCCTCGAATCCGTCCATGTCTGGCATTTGTACGTCCATGAGCACCGCTTGGTAGTCGTGCTCGCCGAGCATTGCGACAGCTTCGCGGCCATTGGCGGCGACGTCGGCGGTGATACCTAGCCGTTTTAGCAGCGCCAAGGCGACCTTTTGGTTGACGGCATTATCTTCGGCGAGGAGCACCTTCATCGTTGCGGCCACGGGCGTTGCCGAATTGCCATCGCTGTGGCTTTCGTTCTCGTGATGGGTGACGCTGTTCGGCGTTATTGCGGTCGACGTGTGAATGCCGAGTTCATCGCAGGTGGTGGTCACAACGGTAAGGGCACCGGGATGGGGTGGCACCGGCCGCTTCATAAGGGCGTGGAGCTCACGGCTGCGGATGGGCGCGTGGAGGAACTCGCCGAGTGCTAGCGCCTGCAGCCGCCCGGTGGCCTTTTTGTCGCCTAACGGAACGATGGCGATGATGCGACAGGCGCGCCAGGCTTCTGGCAGCGACGTGACTTCTGCCATGGCATTGTCGCTCAGATCTAGGAAGAGCAGGCCGAATGGCCCTTGTCCCGCACTGGCCTGCCTGAGAGCTTCACTGGCGGCGCCGATGGTGGACGTCGTGACGCAGACGATACCGCAGTGCTGCAGGCGTGCAGCCAAGTCATCAGCGCAGGGTGGGTGGTGATGAACGACCAGTGCCCGGGTGCCTTCGCGCAGCGCCAATTCGGGGGGCGGTTCCATTGCCGGTGATTGTTTCTGCATGGGAAGTATGAAGCTGAATTCAGCGCCGTGCCCCGGCTCGCTGACGCAACTGAGAGTGCCGCCGAGGGCTTCGACCAAGTGCTTGGCGATGCTCAAGCCCAGGCCAGCGCCGCCAAAGCGCCGTTTGATGGACGAGTCGGCCTGGAAGAAGGTGTCGAAGATGCGAGCTTGCTGTTCTTTAGGGATGCCGATACCGCTGTCGCGGACACTGAAGCGCAGCCATATCTGCTCGCTCTCTTCCTTTTCGCGACTAACCCTGAAGACAACGCTACCCGTTTCGGTGAATTTGATGGCGTTGCTGCCGAGGTTCATGAGAATCTGCATGAGGTGGAAATCATCGCCAGAGAGCAGCACGGGCATATCAGGGGGAATGACGCAGAGCAGGTCGAGTTTTTTGGCATGGGCGGCCATGGCGAGGCCGCCGACCAAATTTTCGGCCCGGTCGCGGAGATTGAAGTCCTGGCGCTGGATGGTGACTTGGCCGGCTTCGATGAGGGAGAAGTCCAGTAGTTCATTGACCAGTTGGAGGAGCAGTTGGCCGCTGGTGTTGACGATGGCGACGTATTCGGCTAGCTCGTGGTTCAGGGACATTTGCCGCATGAGCTCGGTCAGGCCGATGATGCCATTGATGGGCGTGCGGATTTCATGGCTCATGTTGGTTAGGAATTCGCTTTTGGCGCGGTTGGCGGCTTCTGCTTCTTCTTGACTATGCTGGAGACTCCGGGTCATTTCCTCGCGTTCGGTGACATCGCGGTCGGTACCGTAGAAGCCCTTGCTGCTGCCGTCGGGATTGAGGATCGGCACGGCACTGGTAGATACCAGGATAATGGTGCCGGAGGCGGTTTCGACGGGGTTGACGAAGTCCAGTAAGGACTGCTTGTTGGCCAGCAGACGACTCATTTCTGCTTTGAAATGATCGCGGCCCTCGGCGGGGTGGATGTCATAGAAATGTTTTCTGCCGACGAGTTCTTCCGGGCCATAGCCGAAGACGGTTTTTGACACGGGGCTGACGTAGGTGTATAGGCCTTCGGCATTGCATTCCCAGATGACGGTGCGGCTTTCGGATGCCAGCTGTTCCAGGCGTCCTTCGCTAAGGGACAGCAGGGCATTACGGTCTTTGACCATGCCTTCCAGGCGGCGCCGTTGCTGGGTGATATTGCCGACGCCGAAGGCAATGGCGCCGCAAATGGCGAGGCCGGCGAAGCCGGCAACCACTGCTTTGTAAGGCGGGTTGGCGCGGTAGAATGCTTTTGTCGGGTGCATTTCCATAGCCAGGGTCAAGCCACCGAAGGAAACGGGGCGGACAAGCGGGGCTTTGACAAGGCGTTCTTTGGCATTGGCGATAGGGGTTAGGTATTCGACAATGCCGTTGTCGCGTTTATGGCTGAGGTGGACAGCAACGGTCGGGTCATCGAAGGTGTCGCCGCCGATGAGGGTGGAGAATCTCAGCGCGGCGATGGCCAGTCCACGGAGGGCGTGCGGTTCGCTCAGGTAGAAAACGGGGGTGACGATGGTACATCCCTTGGGGCCATGGGGAGCGACACCGAGGCGCAGTGGCTGGCTAGCCGTGGTTAGGCCGCTGTGGATGGCCTCCTCAATGGCGGCAAGGCGACGCGGGTCGTAGCCCAGATCGAAACCGCGAAGAAAGGCGAGTTCGGGGTCTGGTGCCAAAAAAATCAACGGGTAGTGCAGCGGTCGCGTCGCAGATGGCTGGAGTTGGCCATTCTCATCCATATCCTTGAAAGTGGTGTCGTTGCCAAAGATATTGTGCAGTTCTTTTTCTTTCATGGGGCGGGCTTCGGCGCTCACGGATTCGGCCCAGCCCCAAGCGGTGACGAAGGAGTTTTTGACTAGGAACTGTGCGTAGGCGCTGAATTCGTCAGAGGTGACCTGATCGCTACACTCAATGAATTTGGACATACCTTCGAGTTCGGAGTTGGTGATGGCGTCCAGCGCTCGCACGTGCAGGTCGGTGCGACTGATAGCCAGTTGGGTGAAACGTTGTTGGCGCTGGTGACTTTCGAGGATGTGTACGCGCCAAGCGACGAAGGCGGTGATGACCAGACCGATGGCAGCCGTGAAGACTCGTTCGGGGACCTTGATGCGCATTTTTCGCGCTGGCGTGGTGGCGTAAGGCTGAGGGAACAGGCGGCG
>JAQWBY010000034.1 GCA_028706165.1 Lentisphaeria bacterium
CGCCAATATGCACCCAGCGATCTTTGGGCAAACCGCCCACGATGGGCGCCCCGACCTCCCGCCATTCCTCACCAGGGACATTTGCGCGGTGCCCAGGGCGCCCCATGCGAAAACTGCAATAGTCGTCGGCCACGAAAATCATGAAGCCACCGGGATTCCACCCCGCGCTCAAGATATTCGGATAGCGCCCGCTGCCTTCCCAATACACCCACAGCGACATGCTCAGCTCATCCGAGCCATCCAGCTCGGGCATGGGCGGCAACGATGCGAAGGAGTTCTCGCCATCACAGCGCAAAGCCTTGCCGAAGCCGCCGGCAGCCCACGACACGCCATGCAGCATCGCGTCGCGGCCATGCGGCCCCTTGTCGGCACTGAAGATGCCGTAGCCCTCCTCAAATGGCCAGTGCCCCAAGAGCGCCGGGTCCCCCCCTGCCGCCTGCACCTGCGCTTGTCCCTGCGCCTGTCCCTGCGCCTGTCCCTGCGCCTGTGCCAGCAGCACGCAGCCCACCATCGCCATTGCCAGACCGGTCCACCTCATGCCGCACCTCGCTTTCATCTACAGGCACTTTCAGAAAAGCCGTGATGATCATCAATCCCCTCCCGACGGCATACCATAGTCAGACCACCGGCAAAAAACCACGTGCGGGCCGTGGAAATTGTGAACACAGCGCCGGGCGACTCGCCAACCCACCGGTTGCAAGTCGCCACCGCCGCAGCCTATTTTCCCCAAAGAGCATTGAAGAACATGAAGAGAGCGGCGGCCAATGTCGTGTAGGCAAATATCTTTTTCAATTTGGCGGAATTGGTCTTTATGGCAAGTTTGCCACCGATGAGGCCGCCGACAACGGCGCACAGAGCTATCGGCAGCGCAGACGATGCGACAAAATGGCCTTGGGTCGCATGGCCGGCGAAGCCCATGATGGCCGTGGTGGCGACCATCGCCGAGGACGTCCCCACCGCAATGCGCATGGGCACACCACAAAGAAGCACCATCAGTGGCACCTTGAATGACCCGCAGGATATCCCCACCGCGCCAGCGGCCAGCCCCGCCAACGCGGTAATGGGTATGGTGTACCACAGGTTCACCACATAACTCTGGCCTTGAAACTCCCGCCGCCAATAGCCCAGCTTCTTTGCCGTCTGCAGCGGCCGGTCCTTGACTTTGACGAGCATGAGAAAACCAGCCAAGACCAGAAAGCCCGCCAACACCAGCTTGAGGGACACATTGCTGGCATAGCTGGAAAAATAGCCACCGACAAAGGCCATGATGTCCGTCGGCGGGTCTATCACCAGCGCGAGCTTCCAGTCAACCGCCTTGTTCTTCTGAAAAATGATCGTGCCAGCGATCGCAGTGAGCATCAAAATGAACTGCGATGACGCCGCGGCCTGATGCATGACCTGGCCCGCCGCCACCAAAACCAGAACATAAAAATTGCCGCCGCCACGGCCCGTCATGGTCATCAGCACGGCAATGGCCATGACAACCAGACAGAGAATGACGATGTTCATGCGTCGCGCCTCGCTGTTGTAAGATGTTTGAGGAGTTTGCCCGGCTTAAGCTCATCAGCCATTTCAGCATACGCGCCTTCAATGATCCTCACCTGCTCAAAGCCATGCGCCCGCAAGTAAAAATACACCATCGCCGAACGAGTGCCTGATGAACAAAATACGCCAACCAGTTTATCCTTGGGAATCTCTGACCAGCGATCAGGGATTTCATTGATCGGGATGTGCAAAACTGGCAGGTGATAGGACAAACCAAACGAAAGCGTCGCAACTTCCTCCGCTGAACGAACGTCCAGCATCAGCGCACTGGCTTGGCTGAGAAACATACCCGGCTGGATTTTGTGCTTGCCACCACCAAAAAACGCCAAGTCCATCGCTTTCAACACCGAACTGTAGCCGTCCACGCCCAATCTCCCGCTTGCTTTTTACTGACCTCGGTACATTTGGCCGAATCCCCCCGCGTGGGGGCAAAAAAAACACTGATACTATCTTTGCCACTCAACTTATCCACGGTGGACTCCCGCCGCCCTTGGCCGGTGACTGCGCCACAACGCCTTGAAAACAAACCGCCTATACCCGGGGCAAATCTCCTCTCCCGTTATTTTCGTTGTCATGACTGCCGGCAAAGAACTTGCCATCGGCTTTGGCGACGACCCGATTTTCCTGCGTCACTTGGGCTGCCGTGAGGTAGAGGCGATTGTAGTTCTTTTTGATGACGGCCGATATCCGAGCGTCAATACCCGGCCGCAGTGGCCGGCGAAATTTCACCACCAGTTCCGTTGTCACCGCCACCACGCCAGCAGCGAGCAGGCAGTGCGTCATCGCCGCGTCAAGCAAGGTGGAAATAACCCCACCATGGAGCATGTCGTCGTAGCCCTGGTAACGCGCAGCGCATGAAAAAGTGGCCTCGACGGCACCATCGCCCGTCACCGTGAAACGCAATCCGAGCCCGCCAGGCGCGTCGCCACAGGCAAAACAATGCTGATGGACCTGATGGCCATGTCGCGGAGACATGGCCGCGGTCCGCTCATTTGCGTGATAACTGGAATCCACGAGCATCATTTCTGTTCCGAGCCGCTGAGTATGCACGCAACGGCGCTGGCAAAAGCGTGGGCAGCCCCGCCGTCTGGCATGGAATCAACAAAGGGCGAGCCACTATCACCGGATATTACAACGGCGGGATCAAGAGGGATGCGCCCCAGGAAAGGCACGGCCATCTCTTTGGCTAATGCTTCACCACCACCGGTTTTGAAAACGTCAATCACCTTGCCGCAATGCGGACAAAGCATACCACTCATGTTTTCAAGTATGCCCAGCACCGGCAGCTCCAGCATCTTGCAGAAGGACACGCTTCGCCGCACATCGGCCACCGCCACATCCTGAGGCGTGGTCACCACCACCGCCGCCGCGCCTTTGCCCACCATCTGTGCCACCGACAAAGGCTCGTCACCCGTCCCCGGCGGTGAATCGATGATCAGGTAGTCCAAATCGCCCCAGACGACGTCCTTCAAAAACTGCCGGATCACATTGTACTTCATGGGTCCACGCCACACCACGGCGTCATTCTTGCTGGCGAGCATAAAGGCTATTGACAGCACCTTGAGATTGGCAGTGTACGCCAATGGCTCGATGCCACCATCGGCAGCAATGCCCAGTTGCTGACCATCTAAACCCAGTATCTTGGCCACACTGGGGCCATGCAAATCCACATCCAGCAGACCGACTTTCTTACCCGACTGCGCTAAAGCCATGGCCAAATTGACCGCTACCGTGCTCTTGCCCACGCCGCCTTTGCCCGACAACACCAGTATCTTCTGCCGAATATGCCCCATGCGCGCAGCCAACGCCTGCTGCTCAGCCTGCTTCTCAGCGCTCTGCTCGCCAGCGCCACAACTTGATTCCTTCTTGATACTCATGGAAATGTCATTCTCCTTTGCGTTCGTCTATACCGTCCCGAGAAGGCGCAGCCGACAACACCGCGTGCGTACCCAATGGCAAACCCGTCGCCCGCGCCAACACCGGGCACTTTATTTTCAGCAAAAACCACACTTTATTTGACTGGCCGCTGAGACTTTCATAATTGCCCTGGCCTTTGGCAATCACCATGCCCGCTGATGCAAAAAACAGGCGAAATTCCTCGCTGCAGTCGTCAAGGAGCGTCCCGGGCGCATCCGAGCCATTGCTGATAACCATGTATGGCCCAACCAACCCAGCGCTCTCCGCATCGACCATGGTGGCATCGTTGAGAACGGCCTGGCCACGAACCGCAACGACGATGCGCCGAACCGGCAACTGCTCCAACAACAGACGGTCAAAAACAATCTCGCCAGCATTATCTGTGATGTACAGCACGTCACCAGCAGAAGACAGCGCCCGGCGAAAGGCGTCCATGTCAGCCACAAAAGGCTCGGCAAATACCTGCGATATGCTCTGTCGTATCGCATCGTCGCCAATACCGCTGCTAGCACCCAGATCAATGACATTACCTGCGATTGCCATGCGCAAGGCATACAACAACGGGTCGTCCGCATGCATACAGGCATTGCGAATCTCCGGCAACATGGCCAAAGCCAGCATGTTATGCCGGTCCTTAATCGCACGATACGGATCGGCCACACCCGTAAGCCCACGCAACACCCGATGAATGCGCTGAGCCATCGCCACCGGCGTCTGGGAATAATCCATCCCTGCCGCCGTCAACAAAACCTCACGAAGCAACTTTTCATGAACAGCATCATCCGCATTGGCAAAACGCGCCGCATCAATGGCCTGCCGAATAAAACACGGCAGACAGTCAATCGCTGTGTTCATGCCTTATACCCAATGCGAATCAACATTGGCCGTCGACACTTTCGTCAGCTCACCACGCTTGAACTGCTCAATGGCCTCGGCAACACTACCCTGAGCACCCGTGTAGACATCTACGCCGCCAGCTGTCAAGACCGTAAAGGCCTTCGGGCCGACATTGCCCGTAATCACCGCGCTGACATCGAGATCGACCACATTCTTTCCCGCTTGCACGCCAGCGCCCTGCGCAGCCTGGAGGTTCTGCGCATTGTCATGAACGCTGATTTCGGCGCTGTCCGTGTCACTGACGATGAAGTACTTCGCACGGCCAAAACGCTGATCGACCGCCGCATTCAAATCCTGCCCCTGAGAGCTAATCGCAATCTTCATGGTTTTCAAACCTTTCTGTACCTAAACCTCAAACACACCACCGGATCAATAAACCCCTGCACAAGTATTCTTAGCAGGATACGTGCCATAGCCAATAGAAGATGAACACCCGCAGTCAGCGTACTACCAACGCGCCGCAAACATGCCTAATCGCCGAGTCCGGAATGCGTCCATTCACACCCGACCCAACCAGCAAAGCTACAAGCGCTTGCAACTGCGTGTCTACTCCGAAGCAGGCAAAAAGATGTCTCCCCGTGTTCAAAGAGCCGGTTGGAAGCCCCCGACCTTCGCGGCCAAGTAATGTGGAATACTGCAGCGGCAACGCAATCCCCTCACAATAACATCCACGCCACCTCGCGATCGAGCCAGCAGGATCGGCTATCAGTATTGCATAATGCATAACTACGCTACTATCACCCATGCATTTTGCACGTTCACCAGCGCCGTTTTTCATTTGCCCCCCTCCCACGCTCTTCAAGGCAACTTGGCATGTACTCTGCTGATTCACTGGTAACAACGGGGTCTTAGGCACTCCAGGCTAGCAGCGATGCGTATTCCCACGCTGCTGCGTAGCCTTGCGGGCCATCGCGCCGCCGAGTCACAAACTCCGCACGGCAACCCCAACAGAACGATCATGACATCAAGGAGGTGCAGTATGCCAAGAGGAGACGGAACAGGACCATTGGGTCAAGGCCCCGTAACGGGTCGTGGCATGGGACAAGGCCGCGGACAAGGACAAGGCGCTGGGCGCGGTGGCGGCATGGGCGCGGGTACGGGCGGTGAGTGCGTTTGCCCAAAATGCGGCAAGCGCTTGGCGCATCAACGCGGGGTGCCCTGCACACAGCGCCAATGTCCGGATTGCGGCACAACCATGACGAGGGCCCTATGAGCAAAACGAGCTACCGTCACCTGTTCGGGCCGGTGCCCTCGCGACGATTCGGACGCTCACTGGGCATCGACCTGACGCCATTCAAAACCTGCAGTTTCGACTGTATCTTCTGCCAGCTCGGCCGCACAACGAACAAAACAGCCACCGCCGCCGAGTACGTCCCCGCCCAAGAGGTACTGACGGAACTGGCCGACTGGCTGAAAAATGACGGCGCGGCCGATTTTATCAGTCTGGCTGGCAGCGGCGAGCCGACACTCAACAGCGCCTTTGGACAGATCATCGACGTCGTGCACCGCGAGTGCAAGATTCCCGTCGCCCTGCTGACCAACGGCACCCAGCTGATTCACGACGACGTCCGCCGGCAGGCCGCAAAGGCCGATGTCATCAAGCTCTCACTGAGCGCGTGGGACCAGCAGTCCCTCGACGTAATGAACCGCCCCGTGGACGGCGTGCAATTCTCCGAGCTGATCAAGGGCATGCAGAATCTGCGCCAAATCTGCAATAACCAGATATGGCTCGAGGTCTTCCTCGCCTGGGGCATCAATACCGCCCCCGACGACGTCCGCAAAATCGCCAAGCTAGCAGCGTCCATTGCGCCAGACAAGATTCAGCTCAACACGGCCGTGCGCCCACCCTGTGAGGACTTTGCCCGGCCCGTTCCCAAAGAGCAGCTGCTGCGTCTTGCCGAGCTCTTTGAGCCCAAGGCGGACCCCATTGCCGAATTCAGTAGCGACCACTCCTCGCAGGTCCAGGCCACGGAAGCGGACGTCCTCGTCACCTTGCAACGCCGGCCCTGCACACTTGCTCAACTTTGCGCGGTCTTCGGCCTCCATCGCAACGAAGCGTCAAAATACATCGGCAAGCTCCTGCGTACCGGCCAGATCATGGAACAGCGAAAGGGCAGCGAATGGTATTACACTGGCGTCCATCAGGCAAAATCCTGACGCTCACCACGCTTATCCATAAAAGACATTCATGTCGCACGCAAATAGACGGCTTGGTCGGCGCTAGCGCTCGGTAGCCGCGCAACAGCCTCATGCGCAAAATCTCCATCGTCCAACATCGTGACAACCACGGCGATTGGAGCGTTGTCGCATCACAAAAGACATTCGTCATGCATGCGAACACGCTCGCAACACGTGTTATTGCGCTATGGCTCGCCAGCAGGACATAGCCACGGCAGCGATCACCTCGTAATTCACAGAAGGAACTCCACTCATGATCATAACCATCGCCAGCGGTAAAGGCGGCACCGGCAAAACAACGTTTGCAGTGAATCTCGCGTATGCGTTGGCTCAACGCGAACAGCAACGGCCCGTCGCCTCACAAAAGCCCATCCGCCTGCTGGACTGCGATGTTGAAGAGCCCAATGACCACCTCTTTGTACACCCAACTTTTACCGAAGAACAATCGGTTACCGCGCTTAAGCCCGTCCTGAATGCCAATCGCTGCGATGGCTGCGGCAAATGCGCGGAAGCGTGTCACTACAACGCCCTAGCCGTCGTTAAAGGCAAGCTCATTATCTTCAACGACCTCTGCCATTCCTGCGGCGTCTGCGCCTATGTCTGCCCTAGACAAGCTCTCACTGAAAAACCGGTGGAAATCGGCACGGTCCAAGCGGCGCCACAAAACAAGCCTTTCTACTTCGCCCACGGCCTACTCAATGTGGGTGAGGCACTGGCTCCCAACGTCGTCAATGCCGTCAAAAAGCATAGTGATCCGCAGGCTATCAACATTATCGATGCGTCACCCGGCACGGCCTGTCCCGTTGTGGCCGCCGTTGGCGGCGCCGATGTCGCGCTACTGGTCACCGAACCCACGCCCTTCGGCCTCAATGACCTCAAACTCGCTGTCGGCCTGACACTCAAACTCGGCGTACCCACCGGCATCGTTGTCAACCGTTCCGATGGCAAAGACGAGCTCATTGAAGACTACGCCAAAGAAGTCGGCCTGCCCATAGCCGGCCGCATCCCTTTCCGCCGCGACTACGCCGAAACCTATTCCGGCGGCGATATCCTCGTGGATAATTTTCCCGACTTGCGCGAAAATCTCCTCGCCATTTTTGACCATTTAGCGACGGCCCGTCCACCAGTGCCGATACTGGAACCTTTTGCTATCGCCAGTGGCACCCTCCAGCCATTCAGCAAAGGCAACGCAGAAGGCCATCAGGAAATCACGGTCATCAGCGGCAAGGGCGGCACCGGTAAAACCACGGTGACGGCATGCCTCGCCAGACTCGCGGACAACAAAGTCCTCGCTGACAATGACGTGGACGCCGCAGACCTCCACCTGCTCTTGGCACCAAGCGTCCGCGAAAGCCATGATTTTGTCGGCGGTACTAAAGCCACCATCATACCCGACAAATGCATTGGCTGTGGCCTATGCGCGTCCGCCTGCCACTTCGCGGCCATTGTCGAAGACAAGAGCCAACCCAAGCGCAAGGCACGTCTCTACCGCGTTGAGCCCATGGCTTGCGAGGGCTGCGGGCTTTGCCCGCGAGTCTGTCCGGTCGGTGCCATTCACAGCGAAGATAACGTCACTGGCCAGTGGTTTGTATCATCATCGGCATACGGCCCCATGGCGCACGCACGACTGGGCATCGCAGAAGAAAATTCGGGTCGGTTGGTCACGCAAGTGCGTACCTGCGCCAATGGTCTCGCCGATGATCTCCGGCATGACCTCATCTTAGGCGATGGCCCTCCCGGAACGGGCTGCCCTGTCATTGCCGCCGTCACAGGCACAGACCTCGTCTTGATTGTCACCGAACCAACCGTGTCGGGCGTCCATGACCTGTCGCGAGTGCTTGGCCTAACCAAGTACTTCGGCGTGCCAGCGACAATTATGATCAACAAGTCCGACCTGAATGCCGAACAAGCACGACGCATTGAGGTCCTCGCCGAAGAGCACCACGCACCAGTTATCGCCAAAATACCTTTTGACCGAACCGTCAATGACGCGCTCATGGCGGGAAAAATTGTCGTCGATTACGCGCAATGCCCCGCCGGCGACGCTATCAAGGACGGATGGGAGAAGTTGCAGGCCATTCTCGCCAAAAGAAAAAATTAACACCCGAACGTCAGGCATGGCTGCCCAACAAAGAAACAGCCAGGCCCACAATAATAACCCGCAACGTCATCACCAGTTCTGTCAAGCGGCCACAACAAAAAACGCCGTGCGACAACTGGTGATTATCGCGCTAACCAGGCCAGGTCAGGCCACGGGCCTTCGCCGCTCCCAATCGAGCCGACCCACCCCCAAAATAACAACGGTAGCCCGAGCGAAGGATATCCGGCCCCCCGCGAACTTTGTGCCCGCCTGCAGCGCACACAAAAACAGCAAGGTGCACCATGGTTTTCACTCACATTGTCAAAGAACTCCGCCGTCATGCACCATTCACGGTAACCGGCACCGCCAGCGGCATGCTCATTATGGGCGTGCTGGTTTCTTGTGATGTCCCCAGTAGTCTGTCGCAGGCCCTTTTCTGGGCATTTCACCCCCTTCATGTCATGCTTAGCGCGCTGGTCACCGCCGCCATGTTCCGACTGCACGGCGGTCGCGGCGTATGGAAGACTCTTTTCGTCGGTTATGTCGGCTCGGTCGGCATCGCCACCCTGAGTGACTGCATCATACCCTACGTTGGCGAATGGCTCCTAGGGTGGCCCGATCGCGCATTGCATCTTGGCTTCATCGAAAAATGGTGGCTGGTCAATCCGCTGGCGCTAGCTGGTATCGGCATTGCCTGCCGTTGGCCCCACACCAAACTGTCGCACGCCGGCCATGTCCTCCTCAGCACCTGGGCATCGCTCTTCCATATGTCCATGGCCTTCAACCAGACGAGCGAGCTAAGCACGTTTGTATTTATGGCAGTATTCCTATTTCTGGCTGTGTGGCTACCTTGCTGTACCAGCGATATTGTTTTTCCCATGATTTTATCGCATAATACTCTCGATCGTGAACAACTGCCGCCGGCAAAGTAAGTTCTTGACGCAATACTGTTTTTTTTACTTGACCGGTGCTACATTCATAAGTGTTTATTTGGTGCTCCATTGTGCACGACAATACAAGTCACGGGCTTTCCGCTAGTCCCAGAGGACCTCAAGATGAAAAAGCAACTGTTTACTGTCGTCTTGTTGGGAGCAATGATCGCCAATACCGCCCTTGTCCACGCCGGCCTGATTGACGACATGGGCCTGGATAGCGAGGCCAGCCGCCTGGTCCGCGAACAGACGTACAAGCCACGCGGCGTACAACAACCGCCCGCGCAGCATTCCAGCGCGGAAGGGCTGCCGCCACTGCCACTGCCTGTCGTGCCCCTCCGCCGCACCGAAAAGAAAAATCCCCCACGGCCGCCCGTGCTCATCGCCAAACTGGCTAACGACGACCGCAACGACTGGGCGATTAGCCCCGAAGATGCCGACAAACTTCTGAAGTTCCTCTCCAAAAACATGAAAGTGGACTTCAGTACCATGGAGCTCCACGAAAACAACATCCCTGAAGACGCCAGCCAGATTCCCGTGCTTTATCGCAGTGGCGTCAAGGCCTTCAGTTTCAACGACACCCAACGCCAGCGCCTCCGTAACTACCTCCTCAATGGCGGCACACTCATCCTCAATGCCTACTGCGGGCATCCGGATTTTGCCCGCTCGGCCCTGCAGGAAATGCAGAAGCTCATACCCGAACGGCCGCCCTACCGCTTGGCCGGCGACCACCCGCTTTACCGCTCCTGCTACGACATCAAGGACATTCGCTACCGCCCCCTGGCACACAAAACCGGCGCCAAAAACGGCATTCCCTCGGAAATCGGCATCGACATCAATACGCGTACGGCCGTGTTCTTCTTCCGCTACGACTTGAGCACCGCTTGGGACGGCCTGTCCTCCGATGCCATGCACATCATCGGCTACGAACCCGTTACCGCGCAACAGATCGGCGCCAATCTCATGGCCTACGTCACCGCTGAACGCAGCGCCGGCGTGCCCCTCAGCCAGGCACTGCTCTTCCAGGACGCGGACCAGGGCCGCTCCGGCAAACTCAGCGTCGCCCAGGCACAATACCAGGGCCTCTGGCAGGCGCGCGACAACAGCCTGCCCATGCTCCTCAATGTCTTCCACCAGCAGACCAAGACGCCGGTGCAATTCGCACAGAACGCCATTGAGCTGAGCTCCTCTCGCATCTACGAGCATCCACTGGTGTACCTGACCGGCACCCAGGCCTTTGAACTCAGCGAGGCCGAATGCACTAACCTCCGCAGCTACCTGCAACGGGGCGGCACGCTGTTCATCGAAGCCGCCTGCGGCCGCCAGAGTTTCAACGACGCGATTCGTCGCAATCTCGCCGCGATTCTCCCCGGCACCGACCTGGCGCCATTGCCCGAAAACCACCTGATCTTCCAGTACCCACACCGGCTTTCGCGAGTCCGCCCGCGGCCGGCGCTGGCCCAGCTCCTTGACGTCAGCGGTACGATGAAACCAGTGCTCATGGGCGCCAACGTCAATGGCCGCCTGGCCGTCATCTACTCGCCCTACGATCTGTCCAGCGGCTGGGCGCTCGCTGCGGCGCCCTACGACTACGGCATCGTCCAAGAAGACGCCTTGGCCCTCGGCGTGAACGTGCTCTCCTTCGCACTCATGCAGTAAGCCACAACAGCGGCGCTTTACCTAACGCGGCACGCGCTTTCAGCGCCGCTTGGCTTGGCTAGCGCCCCCCAAAAAAAGACGGCTCCTAACAGCTCCTTATGAGGATGCGACATCGCAAGCTCCACGTCCCATATGGCCTTGCAGCAATCAGCCCCAAACGACAAGGAACGGGCCCCGGGTAGAATCTGCCCGGGGCCCGTTCTTTAGCTCTTGCCGTTACTGTTGCGGTGACGCGTTTATGCCCCAGCCGGCTCCAGACTATCCCGCCGTTTGACCAGCACGTATGCCGCTGGCAAGAATAGCAGGGTCAGCCCCAACGAATACAGCAGGCCGCCAATTACGGCAAGAGCCATATTGACGAGCATATCGCCGCCCTCGCCGAGATTCATGGCCAGGGGCAGCAACCCCAGAACCGTGGTAAGCTGGGTCATGAAAATAGCCCTAATACGCATCGGCGTGGCCTGCTTAATGGCATCCATGGCGCTCATGCCGCGCCGACGGTGCTCTTCAGCCAAATCCAGCAGCACCACCCCCTGCGAGGTAATGCCGCCCATCATGACCAGCACACCAATCTGCACCGGCACACCAATAGGCGCAGCAAAGGCCGCCAGAAGCACAAACACACCCGTGAGGGTCAATGGCACATTGAGCATAATCAGCAAGGGCATGAGAAATGACTCAAACTGAATAGCCAGAATCACGTAAGCAAATAGGCCCGCAAAACCCAAAATCAGCCCCATCACCCGCCGACTCTCGGCCATGAAACGAGCCTCACTGCCCATGGATATCTCCAAGCCCGCTGGCGGATTGAGCTCATACGCGGCCTGCTCGGCACGGGCAAGCGCTTCACCAACGCTCACGCCAGCCGCATCCGCACGGACAATCACCCGCATAACCTGATTCTCGCGGTTAATCTCCACTGGCCCGACAGCCCGCTGCACGGTCGCAATGTCCCGCAAATAGACCGGCTCGCCATTACGCGTGTCAATGATGAGATTCTCCAAGTCGCGCTTACTCGCCATATCGACTTCCGGCACCATCACCCGTATGGGATAATACTCAGCGCCATCGCGGTACTGCGTCCCAACCATGCCCTGAACCAAAGTCCGCATCACCATCGCCACGCGATTCACGGAAATGCCCATGGCCGACGCGCGAGCACGATCAATGTGTATCCGAAACTCCGGCTTGGTCATATCCATGGAGATGTTCACGCCCGACAAACCCGCTGTCTGCCGCATGCGTGCAGCCAGCGCCTCGGAAAACTCGTAGAGCTGCATGCCGTCCGTCCCTTTGACATAGACTTCGACGTCCTGCTCGCCGACTTTGCGCAGACCCTTAATAGGCCGGGCTTTCACCGGCATCTTCGCACCGGGTTCGTCCCGCTGAATCTCCGTGATCCATGGCCGTATTTTGGCGATGAAGTCCGTCGTGCTGATACTACGTTCGCTCCGCGGCACCAGCTGTATGTCGATATTGCCTTCATTGCCC
This sequence comes from Lentisphaeria bacterium, assembly GCA_028706165.1. Lineage (GTDB taxonomy): Bacteria > Verrucomicrobiota > Lentisphaeria > Oligosphaerales > Oligosphaeraceae > Oligosphaera. Next base: position 12,700 of record JAQWBY010000034.1, read on the forward strand.
ACTTCGAGCGTGTAAAGGCCGAAAACCCGCCCACCGGAAAGTCGGAACGTACTGGCAATTTCGGGCGAGCCCGCAAGGCGCTGTTCAACGCGATCGAGGATGCGGTCCACCTCGCTAATGGATGTGCCGCTAGGCATCATCAGTTTCACCATCAGCCGGCCGTCGTCCAACTTGGGCAAAAATTCGCTACCCGCGCGCTTGGCCATGACCAGACCAAACACGAAAAGCAACACAAAGATGCTGACCACCAGCCACCGAGCATGGAGGCACATATCCAAGACGTGGCGATAGATGCGAATGAAGCCCTCAATCACATGATCGAAAGCCCGCGCCGGCCCGGATATGCCCTTACCGTTGTCCCGGCGAAGCAGCCGGTCTGCCAACAAAGGCGTGAGCGTGAGTGATACCACCAGCGATATGGCCACCACACCGGCAACCACCAACACGAGTTCTTTGAACAGAATCGACGCCATGCCCGGCACAAACACAAACGGCAAAAAGATCGCCAAGAAGGTCAGCGTCGCCGTCACCACCGCCGATGCGACCTCAGCCGTGCCACGCTCCGCGTAGTCCTTCGTGCCCTCGGCACGAAGACGTGACACATTCTCCAAGACCACAATCGAATTGTCCAGAATCACCCCGAGGGCCACCACCAGACCACCCAGCGAAAAGACGTTGATGGAAAAACCCGCCGCCTTCATCAAGGCAAAGTTGGCCAACAGGGTCACCGGTAAAGCCACCATCATCACCAGCACTTGCTGCCAACGGCCGAGGAATAGATAAACAACAATAATGACCAATAGGGCCGCAAGCAAGGCCGAGCTCTCCACGCTGCTAATCGCGCCAGTCACGTAACTGCTCTCGTCCTCCACATAACCAAAAGATACGCCGTCAGGGATGTCGCCGCTGGCGACCAAGCCGTCCAGCCGCGCTTTGACGCCGTCAGCCACACTCACGGCATTGGCCGCATATTGTTTCAAGACCTTCAATTCAATGCAGGGCTGGCCATTGTAGTGCGTGTACACGCGCATCTCACTATGCGAGTCCTCGACATTCGCCACATCCCGGACGTATATCTTCTCGCCCTGGGCGTCCCGCGCTACCACCACATCGCGAATCTCGTCCAAATCCTCAAATTCACCCATGGTCCGCGCAATAATTTCGTGCGGCTCAATCGTCACTCGGCCAGCAAATGTCTCGAGATTTTCTTCGTAGAGGGCCTTGGCCACCTGCGCCGGCGACAGCGTGTACGCTTGCAGCCGTTCGGCGTCCAAATGCACCCGTATTTCCCGCTCCATGCCACCGACAATTTCGGCACCGGCCGATCCCGGCACCGTCGCCAGGCGGTCTTTGAGCCAGTTGTCGGCCCATTCCCGCAACCACACCAAATCGTGCTTCTCGGACGTGAGCATCACTTCGATTACCGGCAGCTGCGACGGGTCGGCCTTGATGACCAACGGCGGGTCGATGTCCTTCGGCAATTTCTTGCTGACCCGACCCATGGCCGCCACCACGTCCTGAAACGCTACTTCCACATCCACGCCGTAAAAAAAGTTGATGAGCAGCGTGTACATACCTTCAATACTTGACGACTCGATGTAATCAAGGTTGTCAATCGTCGCAATGACTTCCTCCATCGGATCAGCAATATTGGTTTCTATGTCGTCGGCCGTCGCGCCGCGCCACCATACGTGGATTTTCACCATCGGGTAGGAAATGTTCGGCAAATAATTCACATCCAGCCGGGTGAGGCTGAATACCCCCGTCGCCAGTAGCGCAACGACCAAAACCGTCACGGCTACTGGACGCGTTATTGCTAGTTTGGTGATGTTCATAATTACCGCCCTCCGTCCTTCTTGCCCGCCTCAGCAGCCGGCACCGGCACCGGCACCAGCACCGCGCCAACCGCGCCATTCGCCGCCGTTGCAGCCTTGCCCAGCGTTACCACCGCACCGTCCTTCAAATTGAGATTGCCGGCCACAACGACATCTTCACCAGCTTGGACGCCATCAACAACCTGCACCCGCTTCGCGTCCTCAATACCCAACTGCACGATGCGCCGTTCGGCCTTGCCATCTTTGATGACAAAGACAATCTTCTCGCCCCGAGGCGTCGCCACCACCGCCTGCCCAGGCACGACCACCGCACTGTCAAAACGCCGCCCGCGCAGACTCACCCGCGCGAACATCCGCGGAAGCAAGCGCACCTTGTCGTCCAAACTGAATTCCACCAAGCGCGTCCGCGAACTGCCTTCCAGACGCGGATAAATGCGCGCGACCCGCGCAACCAAGGTCTTGCCCGGGTAGGCATCCAAGGACACATCAGCAATCGCACCCACCTGCAGCCCCATCACGCTCACTTCCGGCAAGCCCGCGCGTACCACCAAACTGGCCTCTTCCATCATTTTCAGGAGCGGCTGCCGGGGCTTGGCCAAATCGCCCGGTCGTACATAGACCTCGGTGATCACGCCGACAAAGGGCGCGGCAATGCTGCACTCATCCAACCGCGCCTGGGCTAAATCACGCCGCGCCGCCGCCTCAGCAACAGTGGCTTTGGCAATAGCGACCTCGGTCTTGGTCGGACCAGCCTCAAGCATCGCCAGCTTTTCTTTGGCCGATTCATGCTGCGTGTGGCATTTGCTGTAATCGACGCGGGCTTTCTCTGCGGCTTCCGCCGGCAACGACCCACTGGTCACTAGATTCTGGACGCGATCGAAATCCGCTTTGGCAAACGCCGTACAATCCGCGAGATGCTTGACTGTCTCACGAGCCTGGGCGATCTCCTCGGGCCGAGCGCCAGCCAACAAGTCGTCCAGCTTGGCCTGCGCGACTGCCAACATCGCCTCTGCCGCTGCCAATTCCTGGCGGTAGAGGGGCCGCTCAATCACAATGAGCTTCTTACCAGCCGCATCCACGATGTCGCCCTCGCGCCATGGACAAAACGATATGGGCCCCTCGACGGTCGATTCCAACACGACGGTGTTGGTAGCGATGACATCGCCCGTCGTTTGCAGGCGCTCCTCCATGATCTCCATGCGCGCCTTTTCCACATCCACCCGCACAGTCGGCTTGCTCTTCGTCTTCGCGGTCTTGGCCTGGCCACAAGCAGCTAGGACTACAACCATGCCAGCACTAAACAGCGCCGGGCACACACGATTGATAATGCGATGTATGTTCACTGTCGTTCTCCTTTTTTATCTCGTAATAATCCACATTCGCAACCACCACTGGAAATCCCCCTCGCTGGCCCCCTGCGGCAACCCGGCACTTAGTGAGCCGCAGCGCCCGCGTCATCACGCGGAGCATCGTCGTAACGCCCCGACACCAACGTGAGGCGAGCCAGGGCGGTATTCCAATCTGCCAGAGCCGCGTAACAGCTCGTTTGCAGCGACAACAGCGCCGACTGGGCATCAAGCACGTCCGTAATGGACCCCTTCCCCTGCTTGTACTTCTCCTGCTCAATACGCAATGACTCACCGGCCTGCTGCACAGACTTGCTGGTCACATCATAGCGCGCATGGGTGGAATGAATGTCCGCGAGGGCACTCTGCAACTCGACCTGTATTCGTAACCGACTTTCCCGTAGCGACTCCTCAGCCGCAAGCAGCAGGGCCTGTTCACGCGCTATCGCAGCAGAAATGCCACCGCCACTGAACAACGGCATGCTGACTACGACGCCAAGCTCGCCCACCTCGTTGGCCTCGCTGTCCTCCATGTCCCAGCTGTTGCCATAGCTCGCCCGAAAAGACAGATCAGGATAACGCCGCGCCCGCGCTGCACGCACCTGCTGCCGCTGGGCCTCTACGCGCGCCAACAACGCCTGGTAATCAGCCCGGCTGGCCAGCGCGTCCTGCAACATAAAATCGGCGTCGCTAACGACATCACTACGCGCAGATAGCTGGCCCTTGACGTGGAAGTTGTCACAGCCGCCCTCGATGCCCAACAATGCCGCCATCGCCATGCATTGCACGTCTTGGCGATATGTTTCGCGCAGCAGCTGTTGTTCCAGATCGGCCAGCCGCACCTCGGTGCGCAGCACATCGACCTGCGCGGCCTTGCGCGCCGCCAACATGTCCGTCATGACCTGCCGATGCCGTTCAAGAACGCCGCGGGCAAACTCCAGCGAACCAATGTGCTCGCGCTGACGCAAAATCGCGTAGTAGAGACTCGATACGTTGAAGACCAACTCCGCACGACTATGCGCAAGCTGCCGGCGCATGGCCTGGCTGGTCAGCTCTGCCGCCAGCACGCTGCTGCGTAAACGACCCCCAGTGTACAACGGTAACTGCATGACCAGCTGCGCCGACGCCAACTCGTCACTAAACGCCAAAACACTCGCGTCGCCTTCACGACGGGGACTGATCATCCGGTCTTCACGATAAAAACTCGCGCCGGCCTGCGCCGCAAGCTGCGGCAAGCGCGCGGCTTTAACAACGTCATGCGCAGACTCAGCACCCCGCACCTGCCACGATTCACGGGATAGCCCCGGATTGTTCGCCAAGGCCATGGCAATACATTGTGACAAGTCCAGTCCACCAGCGCCGTCTTCGCCATCGCCAACGATCATTACTGCCGTCTCCCCCCCTGCCACCCCCGTCGTCACCGACGCATTGGGAGTCATCATGTCCAAGGGCAACGCACAGACGTCATGCCGTGGCACCTCGCCGCGGTTCTTCACCGTCGCACTGGCTTGCCGACGAGCGACACTAACGGCGTCCTCCGCACTGTCAGAAACAAATTCCGTGCTGATAAAACGGCGAACGATGGCCTTGGCCTCTTCCACCGTCACCGTCGACTGCCCCAAGCAAAGCACATTGGCGCCGTTGGCGCGGCGGGACATCTCCGCCGGCTGGTCGCTTTCGCAAGCAAAGGCGATGACGCCCTTGAATTTGCTCACACCAGTCAATGCGCTGCAGCCAAAATTACAGAATACCACGCCAAATTCCGCCCGGCCGGCATAGAGTTCGTGGGCCACGGCTTCGCCAATCGCCGTGTAGCTCACAGTATCATCGGCACGGTGACAGCCCTTGTCAATCACCTCGTGGCCCGCCGCAAGCAAATCCTGCTCAACGGCTTCCTTCAACGCAAAGGCCTTCGCCACCGAACCAATGGCTATCACGCGCTTTACCGATGGCGCCGAACCCGCCGTCGCCGACGCGCCCATCGCCACACCAGCCAGGCCCACAACCATGGCCAACGCCGTGGCCAGACCCATGCGCCATGCCCGCCAACGCGGCTGCCTTATTTCATGTCCGTTCTTCATTCTTTTATGTCCTTTCTTCTGCTTTCAACTGCAGGAATCCACGGGGGAATCCGCGTAATAGCAGTCGCGTGGCAGTCGCGTCATGCCCGCCCAGAAGCGTCTGCCACCGCCTTGATCAGCACTGCGGCCTGCTGCACGCCGGTCATCACCTTGACGACCTTGCCGTCCTTCAGCAACACCAGCGTGGGAATGGCTTGAATACCAAAGCTGGTGGCCGTCCGCGGCGCCTCATCAACATTCACTTTATATATCCGCGCCGCCGCGCCAAGCTGCTGGGCGACACTCTCCAAAATCGGACCTTGCATGCGACAGGGACCACACCACGGCGCCCAAAAATCCACCAATACCACACCCGCACTCACAGCGGCCTGAAAACTACGGTCATTCAATTCCTGGATGTGCTCTGACATTGTCCACCTCGTGCTTTCGTTGTGATTCTTTTGTGCAACCCGTCTTGGCTATGTGCCAACTACGATCGCTCTATATCAGCTTCCATGCCAAAACGATTGATCGTTGGTAACAAGCTGCCAAAACGAAACTTGTGGCTTGCATAGTGACAAAGGTCCTTTTACGGGCTATGTTGCATGCAACAGAATCCACTGCAACATCTGCAACACACCTGCAACACCAGGTCCCACACCCATGAACAGATGCCCCGACTCCCTGACCGACCTCGACTGGCTTTCCGCTGACATCCTCCTCAGAACCATCCCCGACGGCGTTATGGTCGTGGACGCACGTGGCCACATCCGCGCTTGGAACCGCATGATGGAACGACTCACCGGCCTCACCCACGACCGCGTTTGCGGCAAACCCTGCAACATCCTCCACTGCAATCAGTGCGGCGACCCACGCAAACTCCCCGACGAGTGCCCAATGCTTCGCGGCGAACTCGATGAACGCAGCATCGAATGTGAAATCCGCAGCGCCGACGGCAGCTTCCTGCCCGTGCTCCGCAATGTCGGCGTCATCCGCGACCAACACGGCACTATCAAAGGCCTCGTTGAGTGCTTTACGGACTTGCGCAAGGTCAAACGCCTGGAACAGCAACTCAGCGTCCTCGGCGAAAAAGAACTCCTCCACGAGCCACCACCTGGGCTGACCGGCAGAAGTAGCGCCATGCAGGACGTCTATCGCAGCATTCACCTGGCTGCGGCATCCGATGCGACCGTGCTACTCCTTGGCGAAACGGGCACGGGCAAGGAACGCGTCGCTGAAGCCATCCACCACGCGAGCGCCCGGCGTGACCAGCCATTGGTCCGCGTCAACTGTTCAGCGCTCTCCGAAACACTCCTGGAGAGCGAACTCTTCGGCCATGTCAAGGGCGCTTTCACCGGCGCAGTGCAGGACAAACCCGGCCGTTTTGAACTCGCCAATGGCGGCACCATCTTCCTCGACGAAATTGGCGACATCAGCCCCTTCAGCCAACTCAAACTCCTCCGCGTACTGCAAGAACGCACGTTTGAACGCGTCGGTGATTCCAAACCGCACCATGTTGACATTCGCGTCATCTGCGCGACCCACCGCGATCTGCATCAGATGGTACTTGACGGTCAATTTCGTGAAGACCTCTATTACCGCATCAGGGTCTTCCCCATTCTGTTGCCGTCACTGCGCGAACGCAAGGGCGACTTGCCCCTGCTCGTAACGCACTTCATTGAGCACTTCAATCGCATCACTGGCCGTACTA
>JAQWBY010000035.1 GCA_028706165.1 Lentisphaeria bacterium
CCGAGGACGCCGCGGTCCTGCACCAGCAACACGCTGGCGCCCGAACGCAACGCGGCAATGGCCGTGCAGAGGCCGGCAATACCGCCGCCAGCTACCGCCAAGTCGTACTCGCGCGGATCGTCTTCGACCACCACGCCCGCCATCGCGCGGCGGAAGGCCGCCAGCTTCACCGGGTCCTGCTCAGGCACGTCGACGGGGTCGTTGCTCAGATAGAGCGCATCGCAACGGCCATTGAAGCCCGTGAGGTCATGCAGGGCAACACACGCCGGTCCCGCCGGCAGGGCGATCTTCCCGGCCAGTTGCCAAGACCACTGCGCACCATTGGTGCCCAGTTCCTGCGGTAGGGCCTTGCCGTTAACCAACACCTGGAAACGGCCGGCGGCGCTGCCGCGTCCCCACGGCGCGGTCCAATTGCGGGTGCGCGCCCACAATGACCACTCGCCGGCCTCGGGGATGTCGATGGCCGTCGTCGCATCGGCGACGGGCCGCCCCAGGCCGTGCGCCATCACATAAGCCGAGCCCATCTGCCGCATGGATTGCGGGTCGATCTGCCAACCGCCTAAATGCTCAAAGGATTCCGCTTCACGCCAGATATACGCCATGTATGCCCTCCGGAAAAAAGTACTGTTCGTGGCGGCTGTTGTGCCGCCTGAAACCTATGGAACTATGGACAGTATGGACAATATGGACGACAGCAGGTACTGTCTATCCTGTCCCTCCTGTTCATCTTTACCGAACTGAAGGGCTGTATTTCCCTGTTTGGGTGGTTTTACGCTCCTGTGTCCGGCGGCTATATTTGCCGTCGTTAACAATAAGCGCGAAGCTTCGTAAAGCAACGCCCGACGGGGCTGGCAATGATGTCGGCCTGCGTGCGGTCACATCACCACAGCATGGAGAATGGGCATCATGGCGGATAAAATCAGAGTCGGCATCATCGGTCTTGGCCGCGCGGGCTGGGGCATGCACACCAACGAAATCGATCGCTTCAAAGACAAGTTCGACATCACCGGCTGTTTTGACGTCCTGCCGGAACGCATGGCGAAGATGGCCGAGCGCTACCCGGGCTGCAAAAGCCACGGCTCTGCGCAGGAACTCTACGCGGCGACGGACGTCGATCTCATCGCGGTCGCCATCCGCTCACCCGAGCATGTCGCCGCAGCCGTAGAAGCGCTTGCGGCCGGCAAGTACGTGCTCATCGAAAAACCGCTGGCACTCAATTACGCCGACGTGCTCAAACTCAAGGCCGCTGCAGAGAAACATCCCGGCAAGCTCTTCTGCCGTCACAACCGCCGGCTGGAAGCGGCATTTCTGCATGTGCGCGAGATCATCGCCTCGGGCAAGCTCGGCGAAGTCTTCGAAATCAAGCTCTGCCGTCACAACTATCAGCGCCGCAATGACTGGCAGAGCCTCAAGGGCTGCGGTGGCGGCCAGCTCAACAACTGGGGCCCGCACCTCATTGACCACGCGCTGCAATTCCTCGAATGCCCCGTGGAATCTGTCTGGGGCGACATGAAGCTCGTGGCTGCCAGCGGCGATGCCGAAGACCACTTCAAGGCCGTCATCCGCGGCACCAACGGCCGCATCATCGACGTTGAAGTCTCCGGCGGCGTCGCGATTGCCTCGCCGGTTTACGCCGTGTACGGCAAGCGCGGCACGCTGGTCGCCTACAACGAGAAGGAGCTCAAGCTCAAGTATCTCGACGTCGCCAAATGCTCCGCGCCGCCGGTCGCCACGGGTGACACGCCGCCCATGGAAGGCGGTTTCGGCAGCGCCGATGGCCTGGTGTGGATCGAAGAGACCGTCCCCGTCGCCCCCAGCTCGGGCGATACCGTTTCCGACCTCTACAAGTACATCTATCTGGCCATCCGCGAAGGCCGGCCCTTCCCCGTCAAGAATGACGAGGCCTTCGAGGTCGTTCGCGTCACGGAAATGATCCGCAACAACAGCAAATTCTGAGCAGACGGCAGCACAGGCCAAAACGCCCTGTGAGGGCACTGCAAAAAAATAGCCCCCCGCAGTCATCATGGCCCGGGGGGGCTTTCTTCTGCCTGCGATCAGATGAAATCGCCGAAGGCGAGCAGCAGCGGGTAGTCGCGCAGCGGCAGGTGCAGGAAACTGCGCACGCCGCGGCCATTGTCTTCGATCATCGCCGGCGGCAGCGTGTAGATGGAGCCGTCAACCAGATCGACCAGCCGGACCTGCTCTGGCAGCTTCACGGCCTCCAGCGACACGGTCGATTCGTAGCTGGTGGTCAGCAGCTCGGTGGAACGCCAGTACACCAGGCCCGCCGAGCCATTGCTCTTGCGGAAGCCGCGATACTGCAGGTCCTTGAACGAGTCATCACCACGCAACAGACGCGGACTGCCCTTGCCTGAGCAGAATTGCAGGGGTATCTCAGCCAGCTTGACGTCCTCACGGAAGATTGCAGCGATGGTCTGCAAGGCCCGGTAGGACGGCTTGGGCGTGTAGTCGCCAGTGGCGACGCCATTTTCGTCAAAATCCGCGCCGAGGACGCCAAAGTAGCCGTAGTCGAGGTAGCTGGATTTGTCGCCAACGACGCCATTGAGGGCCTCGATCATGTCCATGCAGGAGAAATACGACGAGAACATGACGTCGTCGAAAAGATCGGCCATGGTGTGGCGCGCGAGGAATTTGGCCTGGCGCAGGGGCGTCCAGGCGCCACCGCGGAGGGCGCCGGCGCCGTCATCGCGGGACTGCGTGCCGGTCTCGCCCTGGATGATCTCCATGCGCGGATTGAAGGCGTGGCAGACAGCGCGGAGGCTGCGCACGCGTTCGAAGCCGCCGACTTCGTCCGGGCTGTAGCTGTGGTAGGTCAAAGCGTCCATGCATTCGCCGGCGCCGGTCTGCAGGACGTCGTTGAGCCAGCCCAGACCAGTCAGGCACATCGATCCGCCAATCACTTTGGCGCCGGGGTCGCCGGCCTTGATGGCCGCAGCCGTGGCCTTGACGAACTCGCCGTACTCCGTGCCGCTGACGCCGTGCTTCCAGCACCATTTGCCGTCGGGCTCGTTCCACACTTCGTACCAGCCGATGCGGCCCCGGTAGCGTTTGGTGACGGCGGCGACATAGTTGTGCCATGCCTGTTTCTGCTCGTCGGTCTTGATGGGCGGGCAGCCCACGGCGCCAAATACCTTCGCGGCTTCTTCGTCGTAGAGGCCGTTGCCGTAGCAGAGGCAGAGCCAGGGCTGCAGACCACGCCGGCAGAGATTGTCCACGATGTCGTCCAGCCAGGCGAAATCATAGACGCCCTTGCTTGTTTCCGTGCGCGCCCAGCCGGATTGCAGCCGGATCCACTTCACGCCAATGGCCGCGACTTTGTCGTAGGCCTTGCTGGGATCGAAAACGCCGCGGTCGAGCTTCTCAAAGCCTATGCCAATTTTCGATGTCTTTACCGCCGTCGAGGGCACGGCCGCGACTTCGCCGATCTTTGTCAATTTGTCCATGACTGGTCTTTCCTTCATAATGTCTTTTTGCCTGGAAATCAGGAATGATTCTGAAATAAAATCCGTTGCGGTGGTGTATATTTAAGCGGAAATATAGTCCCCGCTGTCGGAGTCGTCCGATGGCATGTGTAAAATCCACCACTACGCCGCCGGCGAGAGAGTATCTCAGCCGGCGCGACCCTTTCCCAAGGAGAACATCGAGGCATGAAAGAGTATTTCAAAGCTGAGCGCGTGAGTGAGAATGTCTGGTGGGTCGGCGCCATTGATTGGAACGTGCGCAATTTCCACGGTTATGAAACCAGCCGCGGCACGACCTACAACGCCTTTCTGATCATGGATGAGAAGATCACCCTGGTTGACACCGTGAAGGCGCCTTTTGTGAACGAGTTGCTGGCGCGAGTGGCGTCAGTCATCGACCCGGCGAAGATCGACATCATCATCTCGAACCACGCCGAACCGGATCATTCGGGCGGTCTGCCGGCGGTGATTGCGGCGACGCAGCCGGAGAAGGTCATCGCGTCGGTAACGGGCGTGAAGACGCTGCGGGCGTATTATGGCGAAGACCTCGCCATTGATGCGGTGAAGACGGGCGACACGCTGTCCCTGGGCAAGGGCACCCTCAGTTTCGTCGATACCAAGATGCTGCATTGGCCCGACAGCATGATCAGCTATTACGACCGCGACAAGGTGTTGTTCTCCCAGGACGCCCTCGGCATGCACCTGGCCAACAGCTCACTCTGGGCCGACCTGCTTGATCCCTCCATTCTCGACTACGAAGCGCGCAAGTACTTCGCCAACATCCTCAATTTCCAGGCGCCGAAGGTCCTGGCGCTGCTGGATTCCCTGCCCAGTCTCGGCCTGGACATCGGCATCATTGCTCCTGACCACGGTCCGCTCTGGCGCAAGGACTTGGAGACCATCATCGGCATCTATCACCGCGCCGCCGAGCAGCAGCCCAAACGCAAGGCGCTGATCGCTTACTCGACCATGTGGGGCGCCACCGCGCGCTGCGCCAATGCGCTCGCTGACGGCCTGCGCAGCCAGGGCGTCACCGTTGTGGTCACCGACCTGAGCGTTTCTGACCGCAGCGCCGTCATGACTGAAGTCGGCGATGCCGGTATCATCGCCTTCGGCGCCCCTACCATGAACAACCAGATGTACCCGGCCATGGCGGACGTACTTACCTACCTCAAAGGCCTCAAGCCCAAAAACAAGATCGGCTTCGCTTTCGGCGCCTACGGCTGGAGTGGAGAGGGCGCAAAAAATATCGCCGCCGAACTCGACGCCATGGGCGCGCAACAGCCCGTCGAACTCCGCCAGGTGAAGTACATGCCCACTACCGCCGACCTCGAAGGATTCTTCGCCTGCGGCGTCGAACTGGCCAAAGCCCTGGGCTGAGGATAACGGGCAAGCCGGCGACCACTAAGGCCGCCGGTTGAATGTCATTATTCTGCCGGTGCTGGCTGCGGGAGTAGGATGAAATTGTGGGCGGCGGCGATGTCCGCCGGCGTCTTCGCGTCGGCGCGCTCGACCTGCTGGACATGGCCATCGGCAAAGAGAATGGACAGATGTGGGTGGGGTGCGGCTTGGTTGTCCATGGCGGCGATCGTTCGCGACGGCTCTTTGATGTCCTTGAGCTTCGTTCCCGGCGGCAGCAGGTACAGATAAAGCGCGCTCTGCCCGCGTTTTTTGCGTATGGCCGGGCAGTTCAGCACTCGTTTGTCGCCAACGTAGGGCTCGAGCTCCGCGAGGGTGCCTGGGCAGCTGTCCTGGTGATCACTGGCGTACATCATAATGGCGAGGCCGACCTGCTTGAGGTTGCTCATGCAGGAAATATTATTCCCGGTGGAATTGCCGGTCATGCCAGCGAATAGACTTGCCGCGGGCTCCTGGGCGAGGTCCAGGGACAAAGCGCAGCGCAGCAGCGAGCCATCCAGTTCAGCCGTGATCTTGCCAATTGTGTTGAAGAAGCCCTGAACGGGTCGCATACTGCGCCCTTCCGGTGTTTCCTGCACCCGTATCAGCTCGGTAATGCTGCGTTCCATCCAGTAGCCAAAAGGCTTGAGCGCCTTGACGCCGTCGAGCACGACTTGCGCGTCGGCGGCATCGGCATAGCGTGCGCGCGCTTGGACGACGACCTGCTTGGCCCCTTCGCCCGGCAAGACATTGACGATCAGCGCTTCCGCCGGCCAGGCCAGGCCAGCGAAGAAATCATTCGGGGAATGCAGGCCGTGTTTGGTTGTGAGCGTAGGCCATAATGCAATCGCCAGGCTTTCCGCCGGGACGTCGCTCATGAGCGCCGTCATGGCCGCCGGCGCGTCGGTAAGCGCGTCCTTCTGCGCCAACTGCTTTTCGATGTTGGGCACCAACGCTTCCGCCTTGACACCGTGCGCGAAAAGCCACAGATCGCGCGATACCCGCAGGACCAATCCACCACCAACATCTTTTTTCATCTCAATTTCGTCTGCCCCGGGGATATTCGTCGGCAGGATGGTGATTTCGCCATCGCTGTCGAATTCCTCCCAGAGGTCCAGTTCGCCGGCGCGTTTGGGTCGGCAGCAGATAACGGTGGCCGAGCGCCTGTCTCCAGCGGCAAGAATCAGCAGCTCGGCCATGCCATCCAGGACGTCTTCCGGGACGTTTCGCAGGGCGCGGCCGAAGGCGATGGGCAGCATGGGCAGCTCTAGCGCCCGGCAGCGCTCTAAATCAACCAGCACCGCGAAATCAACGTTGGTACTTGGCAGTAAACGCAGAAGCTCGCTTTGTCGCAGATCGTCCGCACCGTGGCTGCGGCAGAGCGTCGTCACCAGTAGCAACACCAGAAGCCTCATGGTCGTTTTCATCACATCAGTCCTTCTTTGGGGTTGAATGTCGTCACTCCTCCTGCGGCGCCCGCCGGGGCTCACACCAGGCCCGGCTTCACTGGAAAGCATTACGCTGGCGCCAAAAACGTGAATATACACTGCGGAAGAAAAGCCGGAGGATGCTTTTGAGCGCGGACCGGGCGGGCGTCCTCGTTTTTCTTTTTTCGCGGACTGATCGGACGGATCGGACCGATCAGACTGATCAATCGACTAGATCGGTCCGATCGGTCCGATCCGTCCGATTGACCAGACCAGAACGCCCCTTTGCGCATCTTCCGTTCTGCTCATTTTTGTTATTGCCTCGCGGCAAGGGCGGGGGTATATTAGGCAGTTTACCGTTGATCATCAATAATACATCCTAATCACGACATATCAGGAGTTTGTCATGGCTCAACATTTGTTGCTTGGGGACGAGGCGCTCGCGCAAGGCGCGATTGACGCCGGGCTCTCCGGCTGTTACGCCTATCCGGGCACGCCGTCCACGGAGATCATGGAGTATTTTCAGGGGTCTGCGGACGCTTCCGAGCGCGGTATACACCGCCAGTGGTCGAGCAACGAGAAAGTGGCCATGGAGGAAGCGCTGGGCATGTCCTATGCTGGCAAGCGAGCGATGGTCTGCATGAAGCACGTCGGCCTGAATGTGGCTGCAGACGGCTTTGTCAACGCGGCGATTACGGGCACCAATGGCGGGTTGATTGTGACGGTAGCGGACGACCCGTCGATGCATTCGTCGCAGAACGAGCAGGACTCGCGTTTTTATGCGCAGTTTGCGATGATACCCTGTCTGGAGCCCAGTTCTCAGCAGGAGGCCTACGACATGGCCGGCTACGCGTTTGCGCTGTCCGAGCAGCAGCAGCTGCCCATCATGATGCGGCTGTGCACGCGCCTATCCCATTCACGGGCCGACGTGCGCACGGCCGCAAGCAAGAGCGAGCAGAATGGCTTGCGGCCGCCGGACGCCGCGACCCGCCGTTTCGTCCTGCTGCCGGCGATTGCCAAGCGCAATTACGACGCGCTCTGCGCCAAGCAGGACACGCTGGTCGCCAGCAGCGAAGCGTCGCCGTTCAACCGCTATGAAGACGGCGCGGACAAGAGTGTCGGCATTATCGTCTGCGGCATCGCCTACAACTACCTGCAGGAGGCCTTTGGGGGGAAGTGCCCGCATCCCGTGCTCAAGCTGTCGCAGTATCCCCTGCCGAAAAAGCAGCTGGCGCAGCTCATGGCGAGCTGCCAGAGCGTGATGGTGCTGGAAGACGGCATGCCCTTCGTCGAGCAGATGCTGCGTGGTCCGTTGGGCAACGACCGCATCCTGGGTCGTCTGAGCGGCGAGCTGCCGCGCACAGGCGAGCTCAATCCCCGCCTGGTGGCCAAGGCGTTTCAGCTCGAGTTGCCGGCGGTGCCGGCTTTGTCGCCGCTGGTGAAGATTCGGCCGCCGCGGCTTTGCGACGGCTGCCCGCACATCAACACCTACGAGGCGCTCGGTGAGGCACTGAAGGACTTTGCCGACGCGAAGGTCTTTGGCGACATCGGCTGCTACACCCTCGGGGCGCTGCCGCCATATAACGCCATCAGCAGCTGTGTGGACATGGGGGCGTCCATCACCATGGCCAAAGGCGCCGCCGATGCCGGCGTGTATCCGGCCATCGCCATCATTGGCGACTCGACCTTCACGCATTCCGGCATGACCGGCCTCCTTGATGCCGTGTGGGAAAACAGCCCCATCACTGTCATGATCCTCGACAACGGCACCACCGGTATGACCGGCGGGCAGGACTCCATGGGCACCGGCCGCATGGCCGAAATCTGCGCCGGCATCGGCGTCAGCCGCGACCACATCCGCGAATTCGTGCCGCTGCCCAAGAACCACGCGGTCAATGTGCAGATCATCCGCGAGGAAGCGGCCTACCGCGGTCTCTCGGTTATCATCGCCCGTCGCGAATGCGTGCAGACCCTGCGCAAGAAAAAACGCTGAGCAGGCGCCGAACCGGCAGCACGGAAGCACATCTCACCCGCAGCAGATATCAGGAACAGCTCATGAAACACGACATAGTCTTAGCAGGAGTCGGCGGCCAGGGCATCCTCACCATCGCGGCCATCATTGGCGAAGCGGCGGTGCGGCAGGGCCTGCATGTCAAACAGTCTGAAGTGCACGGCATGGCCCAGCGTGGCGGCGCCGTCCTGGCGCATCTGCGTCTCAGCAGCGAGCCCATACACTCCGACCTCATTGCCGCCGGCGGCGCCGACGTCGTCCTTGCCGTTGAGCCCATGGAGGCCCTGCGCCAGGCCGAATCGCTGTCGCCTCGCGGCGTCATCCTGGCCAATGCGCGGCCGGTGCGCAACATCGGCGACTATCCGGAGTTGGACGACATCTTGGCCGCGTTACGGGCTTTCCCGCTCAATGTGGTCATTGACGCCGAGCAGATGGCGCAGGACGCCGGCAACGCGCGCGCCATGAACATGGTCATGCTTGGCGCCGTGTCGCCCTTCCTGGAATTCCCCGACGATCTGTTGGCGACGACCATCAGCGACACCTTTGCGCGCAAGGGCCCGGAGGTCATCGCTGTCAATCTCAAGGCTTTTGCCGCCGGTCGCGAAGCCGGTCTGGCTGTCAAACGCTGAGCAGTCGCAGAGCATCAGTCCGCTACGCAAGCAGCAAGAGGATCCGCAATGAAAGAACGACTTATACAGGCATTCACGGCCAAGTTTGGCCAGGCCCCGACTGTCCTCAGCCGCGCACCGGGCCGTCTGGAGATTCTGGGCAATCACACGGATTACAACGAAGGCACGGTGCTGAGCGTCGCGGTTGACCGCGAAATGACCGCCGCTGCCGCACCAGTTGCCGGCAAGACCTGCAAGCTCGTTGATGTCGTTACCGGCAGCGAACGCAGTTTCGAGATCGACAAGCTTGATCGGCCCAAGCGCGGTGACTGGGCGAACTACATCAAGGGCCTGATTGTTGAATTTCAGAAGCGCGGCAAGACCGTGCCGGCCTTCAACGCCGCCATTGGCGGCACCGTGCCCATGTCGGCGGGCATGAGCAGCTCGGCGGCCCTCGAAATGGCCATGACTCTCATTATTCGCCAGCTGGCCAAGGCTGACGACATCAGCTGGCAGGACTGCGCGCGTATCGGCCAGGCCTGCGAAAACAACTATGTCGGCGCCAAGACGGGCCTGCTCGACCAGTTCAGCTCGCTCAAAGGCAAGGCTGGCCAGCTGGTCTATTCGGATTTTCGCAGCCTCGAAGTCCAGAATGTGCCCATACCGGCCGGCACAGCGTTCGTCGTCGCCAACTGCATGGTCAAGCACAATCTGACTAACGAGTACAACGAGCGTCGCGAAGCCTGCGAAGACGCCGCCCACACTCTCGCCGGCATCTACCCCGGCGTCAAGACCCTGCGCGATGTCAGCCTGCAGCAGCTGGAGGCGGCCAAGGACCGGCTCAAGCCGCTGTCCTACCGCCGCGCCCTCCACGTCGTCGGTGAAATCACCCGCGTCGCCGATGGCGTCGCCGCCTTGCAGCGCGGTGACGTCGAGGGCTTTGGCCGCTTGATGTTTGAATCCCAGTACAGCTCCAGCCACCATTTTGAAAACAGCTGCAAGGAGCTCGACATGCTGGTGGACATCGCCCGCGAGCTGCCCGGCGCTCTTGGCGCCCGTCTCAGCGGCGGCGGGTTTGGCGGCATTACCGTGCATTTGGTCAAAGCCGAAGTCGCCAATGAGTATCAGCAGGCGCTGATTGACGCCTACGCGCAGCGCAGCGGCCTCAAGGCCGACGTCATGATCTGCAAGGCCGCCGATGGCGCCGAGCTGTTGTCCCTATAAGTTCCCGCGCCGCGCCGTCTCCGTCCTGATATCCGAATGAGGAAGTACACGCCATGTTCAATAATTTGACCGACCGTTTTCAACAGGCCTTCCGCAGCCTTACCGGCCGCGGACATCTGACGGAAAGCAACATCAGCGACGCGTTGAATGAGATCCGGAAGGCCCTTCTGGAAGCCGACGTCAATTACCAGGTGACGAAGCAATTCGTGGCTGACGTTCGTGAGGAATGCCTTGGTGAGGCGGTGATGAAGAGCGTCACGCCGGGCCAGCAGGCGGTCAAGGTCGTTCACGACAAACTGGTGGCGCTGCTGGGCGAGAGCGCCGTGCCGCTGGAATTGTCCGGGTCACCGGCGGTCATCATGCTCTGTGGTCTGCACGGCAGCGGCAAAACCACGACCAGCGCTAAGCTCGCCCTGCATCTGCGGGACAAGCAGAAGCGCAAGGTCATGCTCGCGGCCTGTGACGTCAATCGCCCGGCGGCCATTGACCAGCTCGAATTCCTCGGCAAGGACCTTGGCGTGCCAGTATTCCTGGACCGTGATCTCAAGGACGTGCCCAAACTCGCGCTCCTGGCCGTTGATGCCGCCCGCAAACAGGGCTGCGACACGCTTATCCTCGACACCGCCGGCCGGCTGCAGATCGACCAGGACTTGGTGCAGGAATTGGCCGACATCAAACGCCGCGTGCAGCCGAAGGAAATTCTCTTGGTTGGCGATGCCGCCCTGGGCCAGGAGGCTGTATCCGTCGCCGAACATTTCGACCAGGCCCTGGGCATCACCGGCATCATCCTGACCAAACTCGACGGCGATGCCCGCGGTGGCGCGGCGCTGTCCATGCGTCAGGTCACCGGCAAACCGGTCAAATTCGTGACGGTGGGCGAGCGGCCCATCGACCTGGAGGTCTTCCATCCTGACCGCATGGCCCAGCGCATTCTCAACATGGGCGACGTGGTGTCGCTGGTCGAAAAGGCCGCGGAGCAATTCGAGGAAGACGAGGCCAAAGAGCTCGAAGAGCGCCTCTTCAAGAACGCCTTCGGCTTTGACGACTTCCTCGGCCAGCTCAACAAGATCCGCAAGATGGGCGGTTTTGCCTCGCTGCTCAAATTCCTTCCGGGCATGGGCAATCTGCCGCTTGATCAGCATATCAATGACGACGCCTTCAAGCGCATTGAGGGCATCATCAACAGTATGACGGCGAAAGAACGGCGCCAGCCCGAGATCATCGGTTTGCCCCGGCGGCAACGTATCGCCAAAGGCAGCGGCGTGCAGGTCAACGAAGTCAATCAGCTCCTCAAACAGTTCAGCCAGATGAAGGCTGTCATGGCCAAACTCGGCCAGGCCGGTGGCCCGTCACTCGGCGGTCTCTTTGGCGGCGGCATGCCCAATATGGGCGGTATGGGCGGCATGGGCGGCGGGATGCCACCGCTGCCCGGCATGGGCGGCATGGGCGGCATGGGCTTGGGCATGGGAATGGGCGGTGGCGGCGGCAGTAGCCAAAGCGCCAGCCAGGCCGCAAAACGCCTCGCCCGCAAGAAAATGGCCGAAAAATCCAAGAAGAAAAACCGCAATAAGAAAAAGTAACTAGCTGATATTGGCTGCTGCGGCCCTGTCGGCCGTCTTGGTTATACCCAACAATTCCCCACGGAGTACCTCATGAGCGCAACTATGACGAATGGTTTTCATCACGTGGCGATGAAAGTCGCCGATTTGGACAAGTCGATCGCCTTTTATGCCGCCATTGGCATGCCGGTAACGGCGGCCTGGGGCGAGGGCGATGGCCGGGCGGTCATGATTGACTGCGGCAACAGTAATTACCTCGAGCTCTTTGCCGGCGGCGCCGCTGGCGAGAAGCCGGTCGGCTTCGTGACCCATTTTGCCTTCCGCGTGTCTGACACGGCTGCCTGCCTGGCGGCGGCGGTTGCTGCTGGCGCGGTGATCACCATGGACATCAAGACCCTGACCATTCCCAGTAAACCGAAGGAAATTCCCGTCTGTCTGGCCTTCTGCAAAGGCCCCGACGGCGAGATCATCGAATTTTTCCAGGAACTGTAAGATGCCTGCACGTAAGTCAACGGAGAAAGCCCCGGTGACGCAGGGCAAGAAGGCCGCCGCCCAGGCGGCGGCAGCGGCCGACCCGCGTAGCGTTGCCTGTCCGAAATGCGGTACAGTGGTGGACACGTCGGTTGTTAGCACCTTGTTGGCCGGGAGCGATCAGCTCAAGGCGCTCTTCGCCGGCACGCTGAACCGCCCGGAGTGCCCGGAATGCGGGACGCTGTTCCTCATTGACGAGCCGCTGGTCTATCGCGATACTGCCTCGGCTTTCATCGCCTACCAAGTCGCCATGCCCGAAGACGGCGACACCAGCGCCATTGAGCAAGAAATCGACTGCATGGCCACCGATATCAGCAGCAGCGAGGAAACCGAACGCCCGACCGTCAGAGTCACCTTCACCCGCAGCGACTTCATCGAGAAAATTGCCCTGCGTAACGACGGCTATGACGACCGCCTGATCGAATATGCCAAGTTCCAGCTCCTGAAATCTCTCGATTCCGAAGAGCTAAACCATCGCCGCCACCGGCTGCTCTTCGATTTTTCCAATCAGAATCCGGATATCATCGCGTTCATCGTTTTTGATCGTGAAAACAACCAGCCGGTGTCACGCGTGCATGTGCAGCACGGCGACTACGACGCCCTGCTGGAAGAGTTCACCAGCTCGACCCAGCTGATGCTCGAACTTGATGCGCTTTTCCCCAGCTGCTACGTGAGCTGCGATCGCCTCATCGGCTGATGTGCGCCGTCGCGCACTATGCGTCCCGACCCGTGGACGCAATGCTCTTTCTATTACGATTTACCTGGCACCTTTTGCTTCAACCAACAGCCTTAGGTCATCGCGGCATTTCAGCGCCGCGAAGCGGCAGAAGCGCTGAAAGCGCGAAACATGATAGCCCAGGGCAAGCACGCTGAAAGCGTGCGCCGCCCTGGGTGAAAGGCCAACCAGGGTCGTGTTCCTCGGCCTCTTTGGTCCCGGTCGGCGAAGCTGACCGGGGCCAAAGAGGCAATGGAACGCGTTTCTTGCGGCTGTATGGTGCCCTGTTCCCCCTCGGCAAAGGCCTTTTAGATCGCCCCTTCAGGGCTCCTGGTGGGAGGGGGCCTTTACCCAGGGCGACGCGCCCTGCGGGCGCTTGCCCTGGGCTATCTTAGGCCGCGCCTTCGGCGCTCAATACCTCGACGAATGGGTTTGCGTATAGTTGCCAATCACCTCCTCGCCAGCCATTGCCGACACCCGATATAGAGAACCTTGGTCCCGTGGATGACACTCCCCATGAGCAAAAAGAAAAAACAACGCCCGGAAGACCTGCCCCTCGAAGATCGCCTTGGCGACACTTGGGCCAATCCTTTCCGCGACCTCAAGATCGCTTTACCCGAAGCCGAGCCGGCGAAGGCTCCCGAGCCGCCGCCGCTCAGCCCCGAAGAGCGCAAGAAGCAGCAATTGAGCAAGGAAGACCAGGCGTTACTCGCGGCCTTCGGCGGCAGCAGCACCAACGCCAGGGGCGAGGCCATCTCACTGCCCAAAGGGCCACTGCTGACGTTCACCATTGAGCGCAAAGGCCACGGCGGCAAAACCCTCACGCTCGTGCGCGGCCTCAACAGTCTCGACACTGCCGCGCAGATGGAACTCTGCGCCAGCGCCCGCACGGCCCTCGGCATCGGCGGCCGTTTTGTCGACGGCATGCTCGAACTCCAGGGCGATCAGCGTGAACGCGCCGCCAAGTGGTTCGAAAAACAGGGCTTCCGCAGCCGCATTCCCTAGGCGTCATCCGAGCGTCATCATTCCATCTCACCCCAGGCCGGCATTGCCATGACTGATATTTCCTACCACAATCACAGCCGTTTCAGCGACGGTGCCGACACCATCAACGACATGGTCCAGGCCGCCAAAGCGGCCGGCCTCGCCGAATTCGGCCTCAGCGACCACTGGGTGGTCACGCCCTTCTGCGACCCCGAAGTCAAAACCTGGTCTATGGCCCACGACCAGCTGGACAACTACATAGCGGGCGTCCTCCAGGCAAAACAAGACTACAGCGACGACAGCTTCCAGCTCCGTCTTGGTTTGGAAGTGGACTTCTTCCCCGAGAACGCGGCCGCCGTCGTCGCCGCTCTTGGCGATCGCCCCTTCGATTACCTCATCGGCTCCGTCCATTTCGTCGAGCGTTTCTCGGTCGATATCAGCGCCGACACCTGGGCGCCCTTTTCGCAGGAGCAGGTCGACGCCATCTGGCGGCAGTACTGGCAACGCATCCGCGAGCTGGCCAAGAGCGGCCTCTATGACATCGTCGGCCATCTTGATCTGCCGAAAAAGTTCGCCTTTTATCCCGCCGTCGATCTCCGCGCCGAAGAGGACGCCGCGCTGGCGGCCATCCGCGACGCCAATATGGTCATTGAGATCAACAGCGCCGGCCTGGACAAGCCCTGCGCCGAGCCCTACCCGTCGCTGTCGCTCCTCCAGCGCGCCTGCGCCCTGGGTATACCCGTGATGGTCTCCGCCGATAGCCACCGCTGCCCCAACGTCATGCGCAATTTCCCCACCGCCTATGACCTCATGGCCCGCGCTGGCTACGACCCCGATACCCGCTGGCGCTTCAATCGCCGCCAACGCCAAGCCAGCCCCAACGTCTGATCCGAGCGGCATCGGGCTTTTTCGCGGACGGATCGGTCGTCTTCGGTCTTCTTCGCGGACGGATCGGACGGATCGGACCGATCGGACTGATCCGTCGACTTGATCAGTCGGATCAGTCGGATCAGTTGGATCAGTCCGCGAAAAAAATAGCAGTGTGGCCACGCGCGTGGCAAGTGGCGCTATCTTAGGGCTCGGTTGTTGAGGGACCGTGGTCATTACACAGGAGCGCGATAGCGATGGCAGAGAAGAAACTTCGGGTTGGCGTCATTGGTTGTGGCGGTCGGGGCTGGGCGCATGCCAGTGCCTATAAGCGTTCGGACAAGGTCGTGTTGGCGGCTTGCGCGGACATTTACAAGCCCGCGCGGGACTTCTTCAGGACCAAGTTCGGCTTCAAGAAATGCTATGCGGACTACCGCGACATGCTGTTGCGGGAGCATTTGGACGTGGTCAGCGTCTGCGTCTGGCCGCATTTGCACTGCCAAGCCGTGCTGGATTGCGCGTCGCTGCATCACCCCCCGCGGCTGATCAATTCCGAGAAGCCCATGGCGCCGACTTTTGGCGAGGCCGTGCGGATGCACGAGGCCTGTGTGCATCGCGACATCATGCTGACCTTCTGTCATCAGCGCCGTTTTGGCGCGAGCTGGTCCACCGCCAAGAAGCTGCTGGACAGCGGCGCCATCGGCACCCTGCAGCGCATGGAGATGAACACCAGCAACATGTTCGACTGGGGCACCCACTGGTTTGACATGATGCATTTCTTCAACAACGACCTGCAGGCGTCGTGGGTCATGGGCCAGATCGGCTGCGCGGCCGACAACAAGATATTCGGTGCGACTATGGAAACCGCTGGCATCGCCTACGTCAAATGGCCCAACGATGTCACTGGCCTGCTCACCACCGGCCAGGGCAATGCTACGCCATACGAAATTCGCCTCATGGGCAGCGCCGGCATGATCGACGTCTATCATGGCAAATGCCGGCTGTTCGCCGAAGGCCAGAAGTGGACGGACGTGTCCCTCGGCGAGCAGCGGCCCGATGACACCTACCTGCACATTCTTGATTCCATCGAATGCCTGCTCAACAAGCGCCAGTCAATCCTCTGCAGCGAAAATGCCCTGCGAGCCACCTCGCTGATCTTCGCCACCTACGAATCATCCCGCCGCCGCGAACGCGTCTTCTTGCCACTGGCCATTGACGACTCACCACTGCTGAGTATGCTCGCCAACGGCGACATCGTCATCCCTGACTGGCCAACCTACATCTCTGCCCAAGACGAAGACGACGGCTTCCGCTTCTTCTACAACGGCAAGAACCTCCGCGGCCTCACCTGCGCCCCGCAACGCTCGTGGCACAGCCGCGCCGGTATTCTCGGCAGTGATAAGGCCGATGCGTGGATTTACCTGGATAAGGACCTCGGCAATTTTGAGCTGCGCTTCGATTTCCGTCTGGGCAGTCGCAGCGAAGCCGGGGTGGTTTTCTGGGCGGACCCCCGCAAAGGCCCGAAGTCCGGCCTGGACATCGTCATCGCCGATGATCACCTGGCACCGCCGGGGCTGGCGACAACAGGCGCCATTCGCGGCCTGTCACCCGCTACCAGGGGTGCCGGCACTACATCGAGCTGGCGGCCGGCGAAGATTGTCTGCCAGGACGGCAAGGTGACGCTGTCCATCGCCGGCCAAGACTTGAGCACCCATGACTTGGCAGCGCCTGCGCTCGCCGACCACGCCCACCATGGCGCGCTGGGCTTGGTCGCCCGCCGTGGCGAAGTCGAATTCCGCAGCGTCTTCTACGCGCCACGGGACTGAGGATCAAGTAAGTGCCGTCGTCTTCCAGTCTGGGCGCGTCTTCCACGCGCCCAGGGGATGAGGAATACTATCTGCCGGGTATTCCTGGCTCATTTCGTGGCTATCACGCGCTCCGGGGCTGAGCAGGGACTGCGGCGCCGGCCGTGGCAGCCGTGAGCGACTGTATCGGGCACAGGGCTTGGAGTACGTACTCGTCGTCAGCTTCCCGTCGGCGCTTGGCGCCAATCAGGGTTTCGCGTTGTCTTTTGGCCGTGGTTTGAGCACGACGGTGACCGTGGCGTCGCTTGGCGGCTGAGGCTGCAGATGGTTGACGGAGTGAATGGTGTCGTCCTCGCCCTGCGCGTCGGGCGTGGACAGCACACTCTCGCCGATGGCGTAATTGATGGCGATGTTGCCCTCGCCGTCAGCCAGGAAATTGCCGTCCTTCACGCGTGAGCCGACGAAGACCCAGCCGATGCGCGCCATGGGCTTTTCCGTGCGGTTGTCGATAATCCATGCTTCGACGGGGTCGCGGCGCGTCTTGCCGGCGGCGTCCGTCCACTCAATGTCGATATCCACCAGGTCGCCGCGCTTGCCGGCGAGTGCGTCCTGCCGCGGGCCATTTTCGGCGCTCAGGAGATAGAGCATCGCCTGCACCTGCAGGGCCTTGACGTCCGTGCACAGCAGCGCTTCGTGTAGACGGCCGTGGGGATGGACGATGATCGCCTCCAGCGCGCCCGCCTGGAGAATGAAACGCGCCGGGAAGGCCAACTCGCGCTGCTCGCGCCGCACCACGATGTCGCCGACCTTCAGCGAGCCGTCGGCCAAGCGCTCCGCACCAATGGGCAGGGCGCCATCGCTGGCAGCGGCCGCGGGCGCCACCTGCGCGCGCGCCGCGCTGCTGAGCAAAGCCAGCGCGATGGCCAAGGCCAACAGGCAGGAGCGGGCGGTCATGCGGTTGCGAGTCATCGTGTCTTCTCCCTTCGGGCCGGGGCAATATGTTCAGCGCTTGATTTTTCCGAAGGCGAGTTCTCTGCCATCGCGGAGACGCTGGATGTTCTCTTTATGGCGGTAGACGATAAGCGCCGCGAGAATGGTCAGCAGGAACACCGCCGGCCAGTGCACTTTGTCGTGCCCGGCCACGCGCATGACGAGGGCTGTGAACGCCATGGCTACGCCGGCGACCATGCTGGCTATGGACACAATCCGGAAGCGCAGGAAACTCAGCAGCCAGAATACGCCGCCGATAAGCACCGGCCAGAAGGCCACGCCCAGTACCGACCCGAGGCTGGTAGCCACGCCCTTGCCGCCCTTGAAATTCAGCCAGCAGGGATAGACGTGGCCGAGAACAGTCCCGAAGGCCGCGAAAATGCCGCCCCACTCAAAGCCCACCGCCGTCGCCGCGCCCAGCCCGTGGCCGATGACCATCACGGGCAGGTAGCCCTTGAAAAAATCCAGGAAGAAACAGAGGAGGCCCCAGTCGCGCCCGAGTGTTCGCCGCACATTGGTCGCGCCGATGTTGCAGCTGCCGTGCCGGCGAATGTCCAAACCATTGAATTTGCCAATGAGGAAGCCGCAGGGCGTGCAGCCGACCAGGTAGGAAAGTAGAAAGACGACGAGGGCGCTACTGACAAAATGCGAATCGGGCATGGCAATCACCTCATTTACCGTCGTGCAGCGGCCGTTTGGCTTTGTTATGCCTCGTGCCGGCGCCCGCCGATCAAGTTATCCATTTGTGCTGACTGGTCAGCGGCCGCGCCCGCTCTGGGTTGCTGCCGGCGCCTCGCGGCCGCGGAGGGCATTGACCTTCCGGGCGCGTCAGCAGGCGCGTCCTGACCGTCACTCTACATCACGCCATCCCTGCGGAGATGGTAGCAGTCATAACAACGAAAGATGTCAATGCCATAGACCGGGGTCTTATGCGGCATGACCTGTATGTGGAGCAGATCGTCCGTCTTGAGCGGGATCTGATGGAGGTCGTTGTCCGCCACCAGCACTGCCGGTCCCCGCAGGAGTTGGACCGTCAGCTTGGTATTTTCGGACACGACAGTGTGGCCCAACAAGTCCATGCTGTTGTTGAAGGCCAGACCAATACCCGTCTGGATATTGCCGTGGGTGATGCTCTGGAAGTAGCCCGTGCTGCCAAAAGGCGTGGCTACCACCAAGCTGTCGGCGACGATCTGGCTGCGGTACAACACGTCGTCTAGCCACAGCCGGTAGCGGATTGCGCTCGTGGCCAGCTCGCGCGAGAGGACGATGTCGTTGATGCCACGGAGTACCTCGCCATCCTCGGTTGTGGCCGACAGCTTGCGCAGCTGTGTCTGCCTGAGCTCGCCGCGGAACAGCTTGGTCAGCACGGCGTTCTCGTCATGCTGCGGGCACTTGGGGTTCTGGCGACGGTCGCGAATGGGAAACTTCGGCACGCCGGGGTAGCTGCGTTCCGCGCCCAGCAACGACCCGTCGCCGCCGTGGGAGATGACCAGGTCGGGCGCATCTTCAACCAGCTGCACGGGAAACTGGTCCAACAATGGCAGGATGTCCGCCAAATTGCGGCCAACCAGCGCTACGCGGATGGTCTGTTGTTGAAAAATTGCGTCCATAAGCCAAAAAGTGATCCGTGGCTGCCTGGGAAGGAGCGCCGATTGGGGGGTAAAGTGCATTACGATACTAGAAAAATGCGAAAAAACCAATCGGCCGATGAGGTCCGGCTGGGGCAGCGTGGCACTTAGAGGAAACCGGCCTTTTCCAATGCGGACATGGTCACGGTGCTGTCGCCTCGTCCTTCGCGCAGGGCGAGGTGGCGGAGGATGTAGCGGCCGATCATGTCGAATTCGAGATTGACGGCGTTGCCGGCCTTGAGGTCCTGGAGGTTCGTGTGTGTCCAGGTGTGTGGGATGATGGACACGCCGAAGCTGTCGTTTGCGAGGCGCGCGACGGTGAGCGACACGCCGTTGATGGCGATGCTGCCCTTCATGATGACCAGCTCGCGCATGTCTGCCGGCAACG
>JAQWBY010000036.1 GCA_028706165.1 Lentisphaeria bacterium
CCGCTTCGGTGGTATTGCCGATAGCGCAGATGAGCTTCATCGGCACCTTCATACTCAGCATTGTCTTTTTGGGCGAGGGCTTTTCCCTGCGCAAGCTCAGCGCCGTGCTCAGCGGTGCGGCGGCGGTAATACTCTTGAGCATCAGCGCCACATAAGCGCCGCGGGCGTTATATTTACACTTTCCACGTTTTCATCCAAAATCATCTGAACACAACGAAAGGCATCGTTATGAAAATCGAGAAGATCGCATTATTGGCGCTGTTGCTGACTGTTCTTGGCGTCTGGGCATACAATCCGCCGGTGGACCGCCAGGCGGATGTGGCGGCCGAGATTTTGCAGGTGCCGGCGGAGGTGAGCGTTAGCGACGGCGTGGTCTTCCGAGTTCAGGTGAGCAATGAGCGTGCGGACGCGGTGTCTTTTCGTCTGCGGGTGTACATGAATGACGACTGGTGGGTTGAGCCGCAAGCGGCGGCGGGTTGGCAGACGCTTGCTGCCGGCGCGCAGTTTGAGCAGGCTTTTACGGGTCGGGCCTTGCCGCGGGTGTTGACGGCTCTGTATCCCGTGCATGCCGAGGTCGAGT
Source organism: Lentisphaeria bacterium (assembly GCA_028706165.1). Classification (GTDB taxonomy): domain Bacteria; phylum Verrucomicrobiota; class Lentisphaeria; order Oligosphaerales; family Oligosphaeraceae; genus Oligosphaera. Next base: position 581 of record JAQWBY010000036.1, read on the forward strand.
TGCGCTTTGATGACGGCGACATGGCGCTGTTGCATCCCATCGCCATCTTCTCGGCCGTGCGGCCGGCGGCGGCCAGCGAGAGCGTTTCGGCGCAGCCGGCGGGTGGCGTGATCAGTGCCCAGCGCCTACAGACGCCGGTGCTTGTGGACGGGGGGCTCAGCGACTGGTGGGAGCAGGCGCAGCCAGTGGCTTTTGGCTATCAGCACATCAGTGTTGGCACGATCAGCCCGGAGACCCTGCAGAGCTTCAATGGCACGCTGATGTTTTTGCATGACGAGGAAAATCTCTATGTCGCCGGTTTGGTCAAGGACGACGATATTTCCTGCACTGACAAGACGTCCGAAGATTTCATGAACAGCGATTACTTGCGCATCTACGCGTCGGCGGCGACGGGGCGTGCTGATCTTGAGGGCCTTGGCGAGCGTGATCGGGTGGTTGCGATCAATTTGTTTGGGGGCGAAGGCGGCGAGCCGTTACTGAAAGGCCCGGGCTATTTCAAGGACGCCGTGCCTGGCGGCATCAAGGTCGCCACCCGGGAGTTACCGGACGGCTACAGCTTCGAAGTACAGCTGCCCTTTGCGGGCATTGGCGAGGGCATTGCCGCCGCCAAACGCCTGGGTTTCAATCTGATGCTTGGCGATGCCGACCACGGTCGGCGCTGCAATGAGTACACGTTGGGTGGTACCGGCGCGCAGTATTGGCTGAAGCCGTCATCGTACGTCACGCTCGAATTGGGCGACGTGCGCAGCGCGGCCAGCGCGGAGGTCGAGATGGCAGCGCTGCCCCTGAGCAAGGGCGTGTGGAAGCTCGGCGAGTTGCCCAACCGCCGTTGCAGCTATGTTATGGCAGGCAAGGACGAAGTCGTTTTCGCCCATAATTTCAGTGGTGGCGACCGTGCGAGCGGCGCTTCTATCCAGAGTGTGACGGCCACTCGCGGTGGCACGGCTCTGCCGGCCATCAGCGTCCACCCGCCCTATCGTGGCGGCACGGGCGAGGCCGTGGTGTCTTATCGTCTGCGTTTGCCGGCGGGCGAGCCGGTGGTTTTCCAGGCGCAGACGGCCATCCGCGATCACAATCCCGAGACTGAGCCGGCCAGTGACGGCGTTGAATTCGTTGTCGCCGTTGCGGCAGCTGACGACGCGGCGCCGGCACGGCTCTTCAGCCGCTTCAGTGACAGCAAGGTCTGGGAGCCCGTCGAGGTCGATTTATCAGCGTATGCTGGCAAAGAGATCGTGTTGTCACTGCTTGCCGGCCCCGGCCCGGCGCGCAATACCAACTGCGACAGCGCGTTCTGGGGTGCGCCCACCGTGGTTGTGGGCGTGCTGCCGCAGCCGTTGAGCGAAGCGGCCTGGCGGGCGCGCGAGGAGCAAGCGATTGCCTTGGCGCGCCAGGCGGCGGCCGGTAAGCGCGGCGCCGGCGCCTTTACCCTGCGTGGTGAAGCCGGCCAGTATGGTGCGGCGATTATTCCTGGCGATGAAGGCATAGTTGATGGTGTTATCGCCTTTTCCGACGGTGAGAAGGACCTGTGCTACCGCGGTTTCGCGCTGCGGATACAGGGCGAGGATATTGGCGTCGCCGCCGGCAACGCAGCGGTGGCGGGCGTGAAGGTGCGGCGCGGTTGGCTGGGTGGTGATTTCATCATTGATCATCAGGCCGACATTCGTGGCATTACAGTGCCTTTCCGGCTGCGTGTGCGTGGAGATGGCGGGGTGTTGAAGCTGCAGTGGAGCATGCCGGGGCAGGAACGCGATATGCGTGGGAAGCCGCGTTTTGAGAAGATCGCGGTCGGGCCGGGGCGCGAGGCGGCCTGGCGTGTTTATGCGGGCTTTGGCAATGTCATTGAGGACCTGCAGGCGCCATTTACGCTGGGTGCGGGCGGTTTTTCGCTGAGCACGCGCCATGTCGGCGCGGACTATCGCAGCGGCTTGAGCATGGCTTTGGCATCGGATTATTTTCCGGACCGCCTGCGGGTGGTACCTGCTGACAAGTTGTTTACGCTGGAGGCGCATAACGACCTGACCTATTTCATGGCACCTTCCAGCCATGGCGCCTTCAGTGCCGCGAAGGAATATGGCAAGGTCGCCGGTTTCAAGGCCTCGCCTGGCCTGGATGAGCTCAAGGGGCGGCAGTGCCTGGACCAGTGGGGCGGCGATTACCTGGCCGGGGCCGAGCAGATTCGCCTGGCGGCGCAGTACGGCTTGGGCCACTCTGTCTTTGTCAAGCACGTCTGGCAGCGCTGGGGCTACGACTACCGCCTGCCGGAGATTTACCCGCCGGCTGGCGGCTTGGATGCCTTCAAGGCCTTGGCTGACGCCTGCCACGACACCGGCATACTCTTTTCCCCGCATGACAACTACATCGACTTCTATCCCGACGCCAAGGGCTTCAGCTACGACCACGTCATCTTCAATGCCGATGGGACGCCGCAGAAGGCCTGGTACAACAAGGGCCGCAAGGCGCAGAGTTACCGCTGGTTGCCGCACGCGTTCCAGCCGTGGATGGTTGAGAATATGCAGCTCATGCGGGACGGCTTTGCGCCGAACAGTCTGTTCATCGACGTCTTCACGGCCATCACGCCCCGTGATTACTACGATCGCGAAGGTCGTTTTTACGATCAGAAGCGCATGGCCAAAGAGTGGGCCGATGCCTTTGACACCTGCCGACGGATACTCAAGAAGGGCTCGCCGATGCTTAGCGAGTGCGGGCATGACGGGCTGATTGGCTCGCTTGATGGCGCGCAGTCCGACCACTACCACGCGCGGCGCTGGGGTGCGCAGTGTTTGGATACCGACCGCACGCCCTGGCATGACATTGTCACCCACGGCAAGATGGTGCTCCTTGCCGGCGGTCTTGGTGGTCGCTATGGCAAGGACGAGCCTGGACATGGCTACGGCAGCGACGACTATTTGTCCAATACCGTGCTGGGCGGTCGCAATCCCATGAGCGACGGGCCCTTCAGTCGCGTGGCGGTGCTGACCTACTGGCTGCTTCACGATGTCTGTGACGTCCTTGCCCGCCAGAGTTTTGACCGGCACGAATTTGGCGGGACCGTGCGGCAGCAGCACACCGTCTTTGGTGGCGGCACGAGCCGCGTCTGGGCCAATCGTGGGGCGGAGGACTGGACTCTGGCCGATGGCCGGGTGCTGCCGGAGTACGGCTTCTGGGTGGAGACGCCCGAGGCCAGCGCCGGGACCTTCGCCATTGACGGCAAGCGCGTCCGCATGGCCCAAAGCCCCAATATGTTGTTTGTTGATACCTTGCCGCCGGCGGGATCGCTGAGTGGCCGCACCAGCATCGCCACTCGCGTCGAGAAGGTTGAGAAGCTGTCCGATCGGCAGTACCTGCTGCGGGTATCATGGGATTTCCAGTATGCCTTTGCCAGCACCGATATCAGTCATTTCATTCATGTGTGTCATCCCGGCAGTAATCATCCCGAGAGCATCCTGTTTCACGGCGCGGTCAAGACGAGCGACCTGAAGTTGGCCGAGCCGGGCAAGTACACGTCGGACATTGTCGTGGATATTCCGGGCGACGTCCCGGCTGGCGAGCTGAACATTCGCTATGGATTGTACAGTTCCAAGCACGGCAATCGTCTGTCGTTGAGCGCGCCCGATGTCACCGGTGGGCGTGCCAATGGCGGCATCATCAAGGTCGAGCGTCAAGGCAGCGCTGTCCGGTCGGAATACATCAGCAAACTGGAAGAAATCGCCGTCAGTACCACCGATCTGCCGATGATTGACTTCGGCATGCTGAGTACGAACGGCTCTTTCCGTTTGCAGACACCCAATTCGCAGACGGTGGTTGTCATACCCATGGCGGGATCCTTGCCCTTCCGGGCGGAACTGGACTTGGCTAAGCTCGGCTATGGTGGCAAGACCGCCCGGAGCGCCAACTTGGTCATGCCGTGGCTCGAATTCGCCGGTCAGCCTGTGATGAGCCAGCAGGGTGACCGCGTGACCATTGAGGTTGACGCGCAGGCCTTCGCCTACGAAATTCACTTTTGATCCCGTAGATTACATCGAAGATCGGACTGATCCGACGGATCGGACCGATCAAATCGAAGATCAGTCCGATCAGACCGATCAGACCGATCAGTCCGATCAGACCGCGATAAAAGGCAGACGATCAGTCCGATACAAAACAGAACCATCTGAGGAAGCAGAGGCAGCATGAAAAAATCATTGCGGTTTGGTGTGTGTGGTATTCTGGCGGCGGCGGCGCTGTGCCATGGTCAACAGCAGGCGCCTTTGGCGGGCGATTTTGCGGTGCGGAAGGTCTACAGCAACCACATGGTGCTGCAGCGCGACCGGCCGATCAAGATTGCCGGCACGGCCGAGGCCGGCAAGGCAGTGGTGGTGAAGCTGGCCGGCCACAGCGCCACGGCCGTGGCGGGTGCGAATGGCGAGTGGACGGCGGTGCTCCCGGCCATGCCGGCGGGCGGGCCGCACGTGGTCAGCATCAGTGGCGCCAACGAGAAACAGATTTTGTTTGACGACGTGTTGATTGGTGAAGTGTGGCTGTGCAGTGGCCAGTCGAACATGTCCATGCCGGTGTTTAGTGGTCGGCAGTTCTGGTCGGCCATGAATGGTGAGGACGAGGCCCGGCAGGCGCATTATCCGCAGATCCGCTTGCACAACACCAGCCAGAAGCGGGGGATGGCGCCGGAGGGCCCGCGCAAGGAAATTGCAGGGCCGGAGTGGGTGGTTTGCACGCCGGACAGCGTCGCGCCTTTCAGCGCTGCGGGCTATTTCTTCGGTCGGCAGCTTTTCAAGGAGTTGGGCGTACCTATTGGCTTGATTGACAGCAGCTGGGGCGGCACGCCCATTGAAAGCTGGATCAGCGAAGAGGGCTTCCGTTCCGCCAATCTCGAGAAGGACCTTGAGCGTATCCGCCAGGGCAAGCTCACGCCCGAAGAGATCAAGGCGCTGGATGCGGCGGCCGCCGCCAAGGCCAAAGAGGCCTTTGCCAGCTGGGAAAAGCGCTTTTTTACGCAGTATCAGCAGCAGATCGATGCTGCCCGTGGGTGGTCGCAGGCCGATCTGTCGGCAGATGGGTGGGCGGCTGTCGAGCTGCCTGGGGAGCGTTTCCCGCGCGATATGGACGGCGTCATCTGGTATCGCAAAGCCATCACTATTCCGGCGGACTGGGCCGGCAAGGACCTCACGCTAAGCCTCGGGGCGATTGATGACTGCGACGAGACCTATTTCAACGGCGAACTCGTCGGCAAGACTGGCACGGATACGGCCAATTACTGGTCGACGCCGCGACAGTACACGGTGCCGGCGGCCATGGTCAAAGCCGGCCAGGCCGTCATTGCCGTGCGCGTGATCGACTTTGCTCTCGACGGTGGCTTCACCGGCAAAGCTGCAGACCTGAGCATCGGTCCGAAGGATGGCGAAGAGCGCCAGAGTCTGGCTGGCCAGTGGCTCAGCCGCACCGAATTTGTGGCCGACCTCGCCGTCATCGGCAAGCGGCCGGACCCGGCGGGTACGGGCGTGAGCAATCTTTCCTCGCGCAAGCCGGGCCACCCGACGACGCTGTACAACGCGATGATCGCGCCGTGGACGATTTATCCCATTCGCGGTGCTATCTGGTACCAAGGCGAGTCCAATGCGGGCGCCTATGAGCGTTACATGACCCTCCATCCGCTGCTGATTCAGGACTGGCGGCGGCTGTGGCAGGACCCCGACCTGGCCTTCGTTTTCGTGCAGCTCGCGGCCTATGAGCGCCATCGGCCCACGGAACGCCTGGCTGACGATTTCTGGGTCGACCGCGAACCCAGCGACAGCAACTGGCCGAAGCTCCGTGAAGTCCAGACCGCGACCCTCAAGATTCCCCGTACTGGCATGGCCGTGATCATTGATGCCGGCGACCATTCGGATATCCACCCGGCGAACAAGCAGATCGTCGGCTATCGCCTGGCCAAAGAGGCCATGCGTATCTGCTACGGCTTCAAAGGCGTCAGCGCTGGACCGCTTTACAAGAACATGGCCATTGAGGGCAACCGCATCCGCATCCATTTTGACAACGCCGACTCCGGCTTGGTCAGCAAGGGCGGCGAGCCGACATCTTTTGCCATCGCCGGCGCCGACGGCGTCTTCGTCTGGGCCAATGCCAAGATCGAAGGCAAGACCATCGTGGTCTGGAGTGACAAGGTGACCGAGCCCAAGGCCGTCCGCTACGCATGGGCCAGCTACCCCGGCAATGCCAATCTCTGCAACCGCGAGAACTTCCCGGCATCGCCTTTCCGCACCGATATGCCCGACTACCTGATAAAATAAGCACGCGGCCAGAGCAGTCGGGGCGGCTGTCTTTTATCGCGGACGCATCGGACGGAGAAAAAGCGCCGCCATGATGGGGGAGTTCTTAACCGCCGCTCGTCGTCGCCATTGAATGTCAATGGCGGTGGTGGGCGGCGGTTTTATTGTCGTGGGGCAAAAGACTTTTTTTTGCTATTGCTCTTGTGTTACAGCGGGCGTTGTGTATACTGTTACTGTTATAACTGTAAATAGACTTTTACAGAAAACGGAGCATTCACATGAGTCCTGCCGATCTGGCACGGTACCGGGATTTCAAGCGTCGCAGCAATGGCGGTATTCAGTTGGCGATTGTGTCGTATCTGCGCGACAAGATCACGCGTGGCGAACTTCAGCCGGGCACGCAGCTGCCGTCCTTGCGGGAGTTGGCGCAGCTGTGGGGTACGAATTTTTTTTCGGTGAAATTGGCAACGGATGCGTTGCAGGAAGCTGGTTTGTTGAGCAAGCACCAGGGTCGCGGCATGTTTGTGGACCAGCCGCAGGCTGGGGCAATCAACCGCGTTGGCATATACATGTCAGGGACGCCGCAGAATCGCCAGAATTTCATTGCTTTCGCGACGCAATGCGACCTTCTCTGTGAGCGGTTGGATGCGCGCGGTATTGATTATGTGATCTGGCGCGACAGCCGTCCGGCCGCGGCGCATACCGGTCCGCCGCCGGCCATGCGTCAGGCGATTACGCAGAAGCGCGTCCAAGCGGTATGTGGTGTGAATATCCGCCGCTATGACATGCGATGGTTTGGGGTGTTGCCGATACACAAGGCTTTTCTCACCGCGAACCGCTTTCCCACGCCAAGCTTCAACGACATGGCTGCGGAGTTACGCGTGCAGGGGCGCCAGCGGGTGGCCATTATTTCACCCGAAGGGCAGGATTGCAAGTGGAGTTTCGTAGTCGAGGGCTTCAAGAATGCCGGCGTGTGTATGCCGCCCAGGCGGCAGCGGATATTTGCTGAGGCGGCTTATTTGGAGCGTGACTGGAGCGAGTTGGGTTACCATGCCGCGATGGAGTTGCTGACGTTATCGCCTCGGCCGGACGCGCTTATTGTTTACCCCGACAACGCGGTGCCGGGCGTGATCCAGGCCATTCTGCAACTCGGCCTGCGGGTGCCGGAGGACCTCCAGACGATTTTTCATCGCAACCGCGAGTTGCCGTATTTTTGTCCCTTTCCGAGCATGACCATCACGACGAGTTTGTCCGACATGGCCGATCAGTTATTTGCGTCGCTGGTCGGCGGATAGAATGGCATTTCTGCTTTGCTAGCCCGAGCCAAACAAGGAGGACCAATCATGGACAGCCTGCGACATCGTCTCTTCACGCTCATTGAGCTCCTGGTGGTCATAGCGATCATCGCGATTTTAGCAGCCATGTTGCTGCCGGCTTTGGCAAAAGCCCGGGAGAAGGCCCGGAGCATATCTTGCGTCAGCAATATCAAGCAATGTACGCTGGCGCATCTGCTATATGCGGACGGGCATAACGACGTCATTTATGGCTGGCATGGCAGTTACGCGCGACCGCGCTGGCATTCCGTGCTTTATGATTTGAAGTTGATTGACATCACGCCGGCGTTGGTCTGTCCGAACATGATGAATAAAGTGACCACGTTAACCAGCACTTCCAAGTGGACCTATTCGATCTTCAACCCCTTCTTGAATAGCGATTGGCTGACAGCCGACCGCAAGGAGGAATATGGCGATTTGCTGTCGATGTGCAGCAATCCGCCCTACGTCATCATGCACAATCGCGTGATCATGAAAAAGCCCAGCGACACCATGATGCTTGGTGACGGCATTTACATTACTGCTACCGCTTGGTCGCCCGACTGGTGTTTTGGACCTAAGAACACAAGCTATCCGATCAGTCTCAATCATGGCGAACGCACGACCATGTCCTTTATGGACGGCCATGCTGAAAGCGTCGATATTGGCCGCCTACGCAATCTGGGCTTTACCCAGGTCGCCCGCAATGGCGTCGCCACCCCGCCGTAATGAATACATGGTCGAGATGCACGGCGAACCACAGGTATGATCCACCAGTAGAAGGACAAAATGACGCTATGATCACAATAAAGCTGTTACGGAAATTTCTGGCAGGCGCGGCGTTGTTGGGAGCGGCGGCATTGTGCGCGAATACGGCGGTGTTGAATGACGCGAAGAGCTGGTCGCCCATGGGCACGGAGGACATGCGGGTGGCGCGGTCGGCTGCCGAGGGCGCGCTGCATTTCCAGGCTGGGTTCAGCAAGGCCGGCCAGCATTCCATCTGGCCGCTGGTGCCTCTGCCGGCGGGCATGGCCGGCGCGGTCGGCATCCGTTTTGAGATGAAGCTCCTGCCGGAAGACCTTAAGAACCTGTCGTGTCGGGTGCATTTTGCCGACCAAGGCGCGGTGTCGGGCGGCTTCAGCTTTCCGCCGCCGGCGCCGGGCGGCTATCAGCCTGTGGAAGTCCGCTTTGAGCGCGAGGGCTTCGACATGGCCAAGGTCCGCACCTTGCAGATCATCGTCTCGACGTCGTCGCCAGCCATTGACTGTTATATCAGGAATATTGCCGTGTTCAATGCCAAGAACGAAGTCATGCAGGTGTTAAAAAAAGACCCGTCGCGAATCATGAAACTGAGCACGGGCGGCAATCTGCTGCAGTTCTACGCGCTGCCGGGGCAGCCGCAGCGCATTGAGTTCGCGACCACGCATTTCCCCGACGGCCAGACATTGAGCTACGACATCACGGACTACACTGGCGCGGCAGTGCTCAGTGGCGTGGCCGCCGTAGTGGCCGATGACCGCGTGGCCATCAGCGTGACCCTGCCTCGCGGTTATTACGAGATTCGTTTTTCTGACGCCGATTTGGTTTTTGGCCTGACGGTACTGGAGCCCTACGATGCTGTGCCGGATCCGTTTTTTGCGATTGAGGGCCTGATCAGCAGTCGCAGCGAGGAGCGCATTCGCCAGACGGTTGCGGTGTTGCTGCGGGGGGGCATCCGTTCCAATCGCGAGTGGTGCAATTACGCGGCTGAAGAGCCCGTGCAGGGCGAGTACAAAGTCGAGCGCGAGCGCTTTTACGGCATTGCGGGCGACATGGGCCTGAAGTCCATATTTTGTTTCAACGATTTTCCGCGCTGGTATGGTGGCGAGCCGGTCAATGAGCGCTATGTCATGCCACGGCATTTGCTGGGGCTGGTGCCGTCCGTGTCGGGCATGCTTGATCGTCGGGCGGTGGGCTTGGAGGCCTTCCATATCCTCAACGAGTATGACGCCCGGAGCATACCCGGCGAAGCGCATTTGCCCATTATCAAGGCAGCGGCCTATGCCATGCGTGACCGCACTCTGCAGATGGTCGCGGCGCCGTTCTGCCGCGGCGAATCCGCGCGCGATTGCGTGCGCGCGGGCATAGACAACGGCCTGTTGGAAACTATCGACGTCTTTGCCTTCCACAACTACGGCGCACCGGAGAAGCTCGTGCCCTTGATTCAGACTTATCGGGATATGCTTGCGGGTCATCCCAAGAGGCGGTTGCCCATGTGGATCACCGAATGCGGCAAACCGTGGTCGCGGGGGCTTGACCCGTCACAGTTGACCGGCACCTATGGCGGCCCCTTGGGCAAGCTTCATCCCGAGCGCGACGAGGACATGCTCAGCGCCCTGTGGATCACCATGAAGGGCGTCGAGGCCCGCGCCGCCGGCATCGCCAAGTATTTTCCTTTCACCCTGCCATTTTTCCAGGAGAACAACAACAATTTCGGCATGATGGACTACCACGCCACGCCGTTGCGGTCCCTGGCGGCCTATATGCTGTCCGTGCAGCAGCTCGCGCACAAGGACTACGTGGGTGACTGGCCGACGTTGCCGGCCAATGCCATGATCTGCCGGGTCTTCAAAGGGCCAAATGATGCCGTCGCAGTGATCTATACCGGCGCTGTTAAGGAGCAGACGGTGCCCATTGCCGACATGCCTGCCACGGGCGCGTGGTCGATCGACGGCCGCCCCCTGGCCATTGTCGATGGCGCCATCCGCTTTGCCGGCGGCATGGCCTATGTCAGCCTCGACGCGGTGAAGCTGAACACCGCTGCGCTCAATATGGCCACGGCGGCCATGGCCCTGCGCCGCGAGGCCATGAGCTATGAGCCGCGGCCGCGCGTGGCCACGCCAGTGGTTTATCAGTTTGATCATTGGCAGGTGAAGGCGTGGGACGGCGTCAGTTACCACGCGGATTCCGACCGCTTCAGCGTCAATGTCTATAATTTCAGTGATGACGAGCAGCGCATTGCCCCGCAGCTGCAGCTGCCTGCGGGCGTATCGATTGCTCGGGCGCCGGCTGAGGCCGCCATGGTGCTCCCGCCGCGCAGCGAGACGCCGTTGACGTGGACGCTGGACTTCAGCGGCTGTAAAGACGCGCATTACAGCATCCGCCTTTATGACGCGGGCTTTCCGCTGGCCGGCTGTAGCGTGCCTTTTGTCAACTGGTCGTTGATGGCGAAGAAGACCTTCGATTTCATGAATCCGGAGCGTTGGCGGCAGAACAGCTCGGGCGCATCCACCTTCAGTTTTGACGCAGCCGAGCAGGCGTTGAAAGTCTCGACCACGTTTGCGCCCAGCAACAGCGACCGCTGGGTCTTTCCCGAGTACGTGCTTGATGCTGCCAGCGAGGAGTTGACAAATGCCGTCGGCATCGGCTTCAGCATCAAGGTCAAACGCGGTGGGGATGTTGGCCGCATTTGGGCGCCGCTGGTCATGATGGCCTACCAGGACGAAAACGAAAAGGGCAAGTACGATGGCCTGAACTACGGTGACCCGCAGGATGAGTGGCGCGAGGTCTTCGTGTCGATCAATCCCGACCGCGCAGCACTCTACAAGATGATTCGTGTGGGCATGTGCACGTCCAGCGAGCAGATCGACTACTGGCTCAAGGACGTGGTCATCTACTCCCGGCCGTGAACGCGTCTGGCGGAGTGAAGTCGCCTTGCCGCGTGGCTGAGGCCGATGCTCTTCACTTCAGCGCGACTCCCTTCTTGACCGGAATGCGGAAGCCCACACATAAACATCGGTGCCAATACCAACAAGCACACTGAAAGCGTGTGCAACTCCGGGAAGCGCCCTCCGGCGAAAGCACCCCCGCAAGGGTGCGCCATAGCAAGCAAGAAAAGTGAATCCCTTTGCCCTCTCGCTCCCAGTCAGCTTAGCCGACTGGGAGCCAAAGAGGCCGAGGAACGCGGACCGTTATGGCGCGCTACCCGGGGCGACGCTCCGCCTTCGGCGTCGCTTGCCCTGGGCTATCATATATCGCGCTTTCAGCGCTCAAATACCACCGGGATGAAAGTTATGCGGCAGGACAGTCAAAAAGGCCGCAGGGACAACAGATATCTATGACTGACCGATGACTCTTTCCCCTCCTAAAATTCTGAATTTTGGGTGGCGAAGTTGATATTGCTTGAAACAACTTAACGCTTATGGGCTAAAGCCTGGGGTTAAGCATAGTTAAGCGCCTACGGCGCATGTCAAGTCTCTCTTTCTATCACAAGATTTCGCACATTACCAAATAAGTGGATACTTTCCTTTATTTGAATCAGCTGTTGGAATCCGGCGCTCAGAGTTCCCATTCACCTAGGAGATTGATGCCGTTGCGGAACTCCATGGCATTGGCGAGGCGGATCGCGTAACGTGCATCGTGCCGCAGCACTGCGGAGGCATCCGGCAGCGCCAGACCTGCCTGCCAGGCGCCTGGATGCCAGTTGTCCGGAAGCGGCGCCGACAGTTGCAGAAGATGTCTCTCGCCGCCGTACAGTTTGCGGATTTCGGTGTCGAACGGAAACTCAAATTCCGTTTTCCCGTTTTCCAGCGTCAGCAGGATCGGACGCGGATTGACCGGCGCGGAGAAACCGCGGTTGTAAAGTCCCAGATTCGCTGTCAGCATGCCGTCTTTCAGAAGAATCTCCGCCGAATCCAATTCCAGCCGGTATCCGAGATGATCGCGGATGAATTCATAATAACTGCGCCAGACAAAGCGTCCGCGTTCATCATGGAAATAATCCTGCGAGAACGGCGGATACTGACTGTCTTTGAGAAACAACGGATCGACTGGCACTTTTTTCCAAACGTCCATGGAGTAGCCGAATTTGCCTTCAAAAAGATCGTTACCGTGTACGAATCCGAGTGTGTCATAGTGCCATTTGCGCAAATACTGCAAGGCATTGGTCGGGAGAACGGGACCGGCAACATCGCGCCAGAACAATTCTCCATCCTGCGGCAGGAAACGGCTTTCCGCCGCGATATAGTCGCTGTCCTCCTGAATCGTCAATCGCTTGTTGAGATTTCCGAAGCCGAGACTTGGTCCGGCAAGGAATCCGTCGTTGAAATGGCCGATTCTGGCTTCGGGAGCGGCAGAGAATGCTTTTTCCTCAGAAAGCGGTGTGATATCAAAAACGCGTTGTTTCAGAAACGGATAACGCAGCATCGTGCAGCGTCCGGGAGGAAGCACCGCCAATACGGCATCCAGCAGCACTTTTTCAAACGCGACGTCTTCCTGCAGATGATTGAAGCTGTTGTGCCATTCCCCGAATTTTCCGACGAATCCGCACTGAAGCACAAAGATTATATCGATGTAGTTCCGGATCAGCGGCGTCAACTGCTGAAGATGGAGCAGAATCGTATCTTTATCTGGTCCATCCACAGATGGCGAGAGTTCATAGGCGAAGCGAAGCAGAAGTTTTACTCCGGCTTTCCGCACTTTCTGGAAAAAACATTCGATATCCGCCAATTTTTCAGGCGGCAGGGGAGCATGCGCATAGTTCATGAGGAAACAGTAACTCTGCATGATCTGTATGCCGTCATAGGCAAAATAATCGAGTTCATCCATCCACTGACCGTGAGAAAATTCGAGGCCGTCGAGCCGGTTTCCGCGCATCAGATGCGGAACGCCGGGAATCTCGGCATTCTGATAGACCGGCATTTCGTCGCGCCCGTCAAGTTTACAGCGTTTCGTATGACAGGAGCAGGTTCCGGCGACTTCGCCGGGAATCTCGCTGAAATACATCTCGGTCCGGAAGCCGCGTTCCGGGTTGGCCAGCGCCATGCGTCCGTGCAGATCATCCGGGCGGATGCCGCGATAAAAGCGTTTGCTGGTCATTGCATCATCTCCTTGATGTTAAAACCGTTCTGTCAAAAATAGTTTATGTGCAAAATCTTGTTCGGATGGGCAACGGGGAGTGCGTCCCGCGCCCTCCCACACCACCGGACATGCGGTTTTCCGCATCCGGCGCTTGAACAGCAGTCAACACCGGGATGAATGTGTAGCATTAGCGGCAACGCGAAGTGTCCATTTCGGGCATTCTTGATGGCCCCACTTCCGGACGATTTTTCTCCTGTAGTTTCTTGACGACATGCAAACGCAAGCAAGCGGACGCGTCGCGCCTATGAACCGGGGTGACCGCGTCGCGGTCATTTGACATGGCTTTTCAGAAGCCACGCATTCAATTCGTTTTTGCACGTTTCCGTATCGGTCACCCGATCATATTCGCAGAGGGCGAATTTTTCCCGGATGGCGATGCCGCCCATGGATTCCGGATATGCGTCCGCAATCTTTTTGAGACGCAGGAAGCCATTGCGGATTGCCGGCAGCTTCTCCCGCAGTTCCTTGACAAGATCAATGGTCTGTATCCGCTGTTCGGGGAGGGTGCAGTCGTAAACTTTCATTGCATCGAAAGCGGCGCGGATGAGCCGCATCAGCGGGAAGGCATTGGCGAAAGCAGGGGCAAAATCTCCGGTAATGGAAAGATCCTGATCATCTGGGAAGATACGGGCCGGGTCGATATGTTTCTGCTGCCAGTGGTCATGGCGGTACTTGTCGCGCAGGTCCTTTTTCCGGAAATCCGGAATTTCCATGGGCTGTCCTTCGGCTTCGGCGCTTCTGAGCGCCTGAATTCCGGCCAGGGTCACATCGGCGGCGGAATAGATGTCCCACGGCGCTTTTTCTCCGGTCAGAATCTGGCGAGCAAAGTAATACAGTTCCCAGAAGTCGCCGCCGCCGTGTCCGCTTTTTGCCGCGAGTTCTCCGAGGGCGTCCCATTTTGCGTCGATGGCAATCGTATGCGCCGACCCGGTTGCACCGACTTTAAGATTGAACCGGGGATAAAGTTCCGCCGCTGCCTTCGTGCCAAACAGCCGCTGATTGTGGCTGTCGGCAGTCGTACCGCCCATTAAATTGCGTACGATGCCGCCGTTGCTCATGTGAATGAGCGAAGGCGCGAATGCGCCCAGGTTGGGCAGTATTCCATCCGTTTTACGGCCCTTGCCGTGCACCGTGCCGATATTGAGCACATCTTCGGGGAAGGCAACGACTTTTTCCGGGCGGAGGCCGGTAATGACCATCACTGGGCCTAGCGAGTGGGTGCAGTAATAGTGATAATTGATCCATCCGCGCCAATGATGAAGCTGATTGCCGGGAGCCAACGGCTGGCCATTCGGATAGCAGACACAGGGATTCCCGCCACCGTGCACGTACTCGTATTCTGCATAGGTCATTTCCCCGAAAAAGCCCTCGCGGTAGAGTTTTGCCAGGTACATGTTCTCCTTGCTAAAAGGATAGTTCTCAGCAAGATTGTAGACTTTACCAGTCGCTTCAACGGCTTCGACGAGTTCCACACCTTGCGCGGGCGTAAAGAAGGCGGTCACTTCACTCAGCACGTGTTTGCCCGCCCGCAACGCCTTGATGGCATGCCTGGCGTGGTCAGGGCAGTAGGTGGCAAGAAGCACCGCGTCAAAATCCCCCGACAGAAATTCATTCTCGTCACCGGTCACCAATGCATCCGGACAGCATGCCAGGAAGTTCTTCCACGTATCCTGGTGAAAATCACAGCCGGCGACCACGTCAATATTGAGTTCCTGGGCGGCCTTGATGAAACTGCTGCCTCGGCCCAGCCCCCAAATGCCCAGACGAATCCGTTTGTCAGTGTTGAAAATGCCACTCATCGTCTTATCTCCTGCACATGTTTTGAAGTAAAGCCCGCCTGCTTGTCAGGTTCGTTTTGGAACTGTAGCGCCTCAATTGAACGAGGCTAGCGGCTCATTTTGAATTAGGAGACCCGCTGGGCGCGCAGGGCGTTTTCCTTGGGCTATCTTATTTCGCCCAGTCGGGGCTTCTGCCGCTTCGCGGCGTTGGCATACCGGTTACGGTTGAAGACACACACAGTATGGTTGTCGCAAGAGTCAAAAGCCCCGTAGAAACGTTGTGCAACGAAACTCACCCCGTCTCGGGAGTCGTCAAACCGTTGATCAAGCAAGGGAGAAACTGCTATGAAGCCGCTCAAATGGTGCTTGTTCTTTGACTTTCACACCATGCCAGCCAACCCCGATGTCGGCAAGGACTTTGACGCCGAGGCGTTGGCGGCGCTATTTGCACAGGCCGGCGTGGACTACGTGGTCTTCCCGGCCCGCTGCAATCTCGGCGTCGCCTACTACCCGACGAAGCTCGGCATTCCCCATCCGTCGCTGCATCGCGACATCCTCGGCAGCCTGACCAGCGCCTGCCACCGCCGCGGCATCCGCGTCAGCGCCTACATCAACCTCGGGCTCAGCCACGAAGAGGGCCTGCGGCACCGCGACTGGCTCGTCCTGCCGGCCAATGGCGAGACCTACACCAAGGATCCACTGAACAGCTTCTTCCGGCAGATGTGCTACCTCAGCGACTACGGCGAGCACGCTATCGCCATGGCGAAGGAAGCCGTGGCGACCTGCGGCGTGGATGGGCTTTTCCTGGACTGCATGAACACACGGCCCTGCATTGGCAAGGAATGCCTGGACGCCATGGCCGCCGAGGGCGTCGACTGGCAGGACTCGCGGCAGCTGCACGCCTTCAACCAGCGCAAAATCGTCGGCATGGCCAAGCGCCTGGCGGACGCGGTGCGCACGATCAAGCCTGACCTGCTGCTGTATTTCAACGGCGTGGGCTACGAAGCGCAGCAGTCCATCGGTAGCTATCTGGAGTTTGAATGCCTGCCCACGGGCGGCTGGGGCTACGAGACGCAGGCCGTGGGCTTCCGCTATCTGCGCACCTTTGGCAAGCCCGTGCTCAATATGACTGGCCGTTTTCACCGTTCCTGGGGCGACTTTGGCGGCATCCGCACGGAAGCGAGCCTGGAGTACGACTGCCTTAACGGCCTGGCCAACGGCATGCGGCCGACGATCGGCGACCACTTTCATCCCCGCGGCGACATCAATCGCGCCGTCGCCGCCCTGGACACCCGCATCTACCAGCGGCTGCAAAAGCTCGAGCCGTGGCTGGAAGATGCCAAGCCCCTGACGGAAATCGCCGTGCCCACCCTCCGGCCTTACCCGGGCTACGACTACCTCGCTCCCGAAGAGCGCGAGGACTACAACCGCGACTTCACTGCCATCAAAGGCGCGACGCGCATGCTTTGCGAGCTCAAACAGCAGTTTGACGTGCCATCGCCCATCAGCTCCTGGGAAAACTACCGCGTGCTGGTCCTTGCTGATAGCGTCATCGTGGACGGCGATTGTCGGCAGCGCGTGGCCGACCATCTCGCTCGTGGCGGCGTGGTCATCGCCAGCGCCCTGGCCGGCCTGGACCGCGACCGGCGCGACTTCGCGCTCCCCGAATGGGGCCTGCAATACCATGGCGACGAGGCAACGGAAACGACCTTCCTGCAGGCCGGGCCGGAACTCGCCGCCGGGCTACCGGACATGCCCATGGCCTTCTACGAGCGCGGCGTAGCCGTCAGCGCCAAGCCGGGCACGGCCGTGCTGGGCACGGTGGTCGAGCCCTATTACGACCGGCACTGGGACGGCCGCCACGGCTTTGTCTATTTGCCGCCGGACAAGGACAGCGGCAGGCCCGCAGTGACCTGCAACAGCCAGGTCGGCTATCTCTCGCACCCGGTTTTCACCAGCTATTTCAAGCACGGCTCAGTGCCCATGCGGCAGCTTGTCGAAAAACTGCTGACGCGGCTCTTCCCGCAGCCGCTGCTGAAGACGCCGGGCGCGCCGTCTTTCATGCGAGCGACGGTCTGTTCGCAGCCGGGGCGCCGCATGGTCCACCTGCTGGCCTATCTGCCCGAGACGCGTGGCGCCGGCTGCGCCATGATCGAAGAACCCCTGCTGGTCGAACAGCAACGCATTGCGCTGCGTGAAGACGGCCGGGAAGTCCGCGATGTCTACCTCGCGCCGCAGGGCGAAAAACTGCCATTCAGCCGCGAAGACGGCTACGTCGTGGTCACAGTGCCCAAGCTGCACGGTTACGCCCTGGTGGTCTTCGCTGAATAAAAGGCCGGTGCGCGGCAAATCCGGCCATGCATCCGCTCGTTGTTCATGCTGAAGACGACAAACGTAGCGCGTTACGGTGGCGCCGCGGGGCAAGAATGCCTTGCGGTGCTGGCGCCATGATGAGAGGAAGCACGGCATGAACGACCTGATCAGCAGCAGCGATTTGCTGCACCTGTACCAGCGGATGGTCAGCATCCGCGCCTTTGAAGAGACCCTCAGCGGCCTCTTCAGCAAGGGCCTGCTTGGCGGCACGTCTCATTTCTGCATCGGCCAGGAGTCCTGCGCGGTCGGCGTCATCAGCGCCGCCCGGGAAAGCGACTGGCTGGTGTCGAACCACCGCGGTCACGGCCATCTTCTCGCCCGGGGGCTGGACATCGCCCGGGTGATGGGCGAGCTCATGGGCAAGCTCAGCGGTTACTGCGGCGGCCGCGGCGGCTCGCAGCACCTCTGCGCCATGGACCGCTGCTTCCTCGGCACCAACGGCATCACGGGCGGCGGCATACCCATCGCTACCGGCGCGGCGTTGGCTCTCAAGTACCGCAAGAGCGACAACGTCACCATCGCCTTCTTTGGCGACGGCGCCAGCAACCAAGGTACTTTCCACGAGAGCCTCAACATGGCGTCGCTGTGGAAGCTGCCCGTGCTGTTCGTGTGCGAAAACAACCTCTACGGCATGAGCAATCCCGTCAGCAAATCCTGCGCCAGCGGCACCATCGCGGTGCGGGCGCCGGCCTACGCCATGCACGGCGAGACCCACGACGGCTTTGACGTCGAGCTCGTCCACGAGGTCGCCAGCGCGGCCCTCGCACGCGTCCGCGCCGGTCAGGGCCCCGAGCTGCTTGAACTCATCACCTACCGCCAATGCGGCCATTCCAAAAACGACGCGCGGGTCTATCGCAGCCGCGAAGAAGAAGCCCACATGGCTGAGCGCGACTGCCTGCTGCTGACGGCCAAGAGCCTCCGGCAGCGCGGCGTCAGCCAAGAGGACATTGACGCCGCCGCCGAGACCGCGCGGCAGGAGGTCGCCGCCGCTGCCGAGGCCGCTCTCGCGGCTCCGGCGGGCGGTCGCGAGCACGCACTCGACGGGCTCTTCGCGTGAACAGCAGCGGCCGCAGTGCCAGAAAGGCCAGAGCATGACAAACGACGAACGCACCATCTACTATTCCAAGGCCGTGAACGAGGCCCTTGATGACGAGCTCGCCCGCGATGACAGCGTAATACTCATCGGCGAGGACATCGGCTGCTACGGTGGCTCCTTCGGCGTCACCAAGGGGCTCTATGACAAATATGGCGCTGAGCGCCTCTGGGAGACGCCCATCTCCGAAAACAGCTTTGTGGGCATCGCGGTTGGCGCGGCGATGATGGGCCTGCGGCCGGTGGTGGAAATCATGTTCATGGATTTCCTGGCGCTGGCGTTGGACCAGCTGCTCAACAGCGCGGGCAAACTGCA
>JAQWBY010000311.1 GCA_028706165.1 Lentisphaeria bacterium
TGCATCGGCAGCGCGGCATGGCTGGCGGCATGGGCATGCGCGGCGAAGGCGAGCAGCAGCTGGAAGTGGACTCGCGGATCGTGCGGACGCAGATTGCGAGGCTCAAAGCCCAGCTCAGCGTCGTGCGTCAGCATCGGCGGGTGCAACGCAGCCAGCGCCTGCGCAAGCCGGTGCCGGTGGCGGCGATTGTCGGCTACACTAACGCCGGCAAGTCGTCGCTGTTGAATACCTTGACGCAGGCGACGGTACTGACCGAGGACAAGCTGTTTGCCACTTTGGATCCGACGGTGCGGCGGCTGGAATTGCCTGACGGCCAGGCGCTGTTGATGGCTGACACCGTCGGTTTCATCCGCAAACTGCCGCATATGCTGGTGGAGGCTTTTCATTCTACGCTGGAGGAAACAGCCATGGCCGACTACCTCATCGAAGTGCTCGACGCCACGGCGGCCAGTCTCGAAGAGCACCACGACACCACCGCGCAGGTCCTCAAGGAAATCGGCGCCGGCGGGAAGCCGTCATTGCTGGTGCTCAATAAGGTCGATGCGTTGCCAGACCTCCTGTCCCGCCAGCGCCTGCAACGGCGTTTTCCGGACGCGCTGTTGATTTCGGCGACGACCGGCGAGGGCATTGACGCCCTGCGCGTCGCCATGGCTGAGCTCTGCCGCGCCAGCATGACTGAAATGGCGCTGCTTATTCCCCATAGCCGCTACGACCAGCTGACCCTGGTGCGCAAAACCTGCGCCATCCTCAGCGAAAGCTACGAGGACGCCGGCGTGCGCCTGACCGTGCGCGTGCCACAGGCCGCCCTGTCCACTATCAGCACCTTCGGCGCCTAAGACGGGGGAGCGGCGGTTTTTCTCACGGACCGAGCAGACAGCGCAAACGTTTTTTTCGCAGGCTTTTTTTGCGGACGGATCGGACGGATCGGACGGGCTTTTTTCGCAGGCTTTTTTTGCGGACGGATCGGACGGATCGGACGGATCCGTCTGATTGATCGGACCGATCCGTCCGATCCGTCCGATGCAGAGCCAGAAGAGCCAGAGCCGGGGCAGGTGTCAACTGTAATCGGTCACCCATTGATAATTGATGCACACCTTGCCCCTCTGGCGCGGTAGGACGAGACGAGCCAATGTGGCGCCCTCCAGACGCAATTCCAAGTTGTTGTCACACCCCTGGTTGCGGCGCCCTCCGGGCGCCTCGCCAGGGGTTATGCATGGTACGGCCCTCCGGGCCGAACTTGGCCGATCTGACGACTTGCCCCATTCTATCCGGGCCGAAAAGTGCCGTGATGGCGGCGCTCCCAGCAGTCCCGGGTATCAAGCAACCGGTCCCCGAAGTCCAGGAAGTCCCCAATCAGTCCCTGGTGTCCAAAGCGTCATTCCCCACGGTCCCGAAAGTCCCCACAGTCCCGGCCATGAGTCGTGAGACGTGAGACGTGAGACGTGAGTCCTCGCCCCAGCGCCCCGCCGCCAATCAGTCCCACTGGTCCCTGGCGTCCCCTGAGGCCGGCCATTATCAATGGCTGACCGCTTACGTGTCAACTGTAATCGGTCACCCATTGAGAATTGAGCCATAGAGTTTCTGGCTGAGTCAAACGTGCCCGTTTCCCTGGCCGCGAAGCGGCAGAAGCGCTGAAAGCGCGAAACAGTCCAGCCCAGGGCAAGCACGCTGAAAGCGTGCGCCGCCCTGGGGACAACGGCGACCATGTTCGTGTTCCTCGGCCCCTTTTGTCCCAGTCGGCGAAGCTGACTGGGACAAAAGGGCCACTGGAACTCACTTGCTTACCTGGGATTGACATCGGCGGCATGTTTGGCCGGCCATTATCAATGGCTGACCGCTTACGTGTCAACTGTTGTTGCGGTCCTGTCGTGGCTTGGTTTATGCTGTGCAGGGATTACATTTAGCGTTTTTTCGTGACGGTTACATATCATTAACAGAGCACCCTTACGACCCCAGGAAGCAATGAAAGACAGCTACGACATTGTGGTGATTGGCGGCGGTTTGGGCGGTTTGACGGCCGCCAATCGTCTGGCCCGCGCCGGGCACTCAGTTTTATTGACGGAGCAGCATTCGCAGTTGGGTGGCCTGGCCACGTATTTCCAGCGGCGCGAGCACATTTTTGATGTGGCCCTGCACGGTTTTCCCGTCGGCATGAAGAAGAGCTTCCGCAAATACTGGGGTAAGGACTTTGCCGACCGGGTGACGCAGGTGAAGAGCATCCGCTTTGACAACCCGCAGTACTGCCTGGACAGCACTTTTGACACCAGCGACTTCAGCGCCAAGCTCACCGGCCATTTCAAGGTCCCGGCCGACACCGTCAAGGCCTTTTTTGCGGCCTTGGCCGCCGCGAACTATTACGACGACCAGCGGGAGACCACCCGGGAATTTTTCAACCGCTTTTTTCCGGGGCGGACCGATGTGTGGCGTTTCCTGATGGAGCCCATCACCTACGCCAATGGCTCGACTCTTGATGAGCCGGCCATCAGCTACGCCATCGTCTTCGGTAATTTCATGAGTGAAGGCGTGTACACGTTCACCGGCGGCACCGACCTGATGCTGCGGATGATGGAAGACGAGCTACGCCACAACGGCGTCGATGTTGAGCTGTCCAGCTGCGCCGAGCGCATCTATGTTGATGGTTCGCGGCGGGTGCGGGCGGTAAGCATCAACGGCCGTGAGGTCGCCTGCAAGGCTGTGGTCGGCAATGGCAGTCTGCCGCGGCTGGTGCACGAACTTGTCGGCGACGAACATTTTGCGCCCGACTACCTGGAGAAGCTCAAGCTGGTGCGTCTGAGCAGCAGCAGCTGTCAGGTCTATATCGGCATCAAGGAGGGCGAGAAACTACCCTTTATTGGCGATCTGCTATTCACTTCGACCTGGCCGGAGTTCGATGCCGCCGCGCTGGCCAGCCGCAAGATCAGCAGCCGGACCTACTCGGTCTACTACCCGGAAATTCGCCCGGGGACGAGCAAGTACAGCGTCGTGGCGTCCATGAACGCGCTGTATGGCGACTGGGCGACGATGAGCAAAGACGAGTATCGCGCCGCCAAGAAGGACATGATCGAAGACACGCTCAACGCGCTAAGCCGCTACATACCGTCGATCCGCAGCATTGCGGACTACACCGAAGCGGCGACCCCGAAGACTTTCCAACGCTACACCGGGCACCTGGCCGGGGCGACCTTCGGCACCAAGTTCGAGGGCCTGCGACCCAGCATGGACATCGGCAAGCAGGTCGGCGGACTCTACCACACCGGGTCGGTGGGCATCATCATGTCCGGCTGGCTCGGTGCCGCCAACTACGGCGTCATTACCGCCAATGAGGTCGATCGCTACCTCTGTACCAGCCGTCGAAACGGCTGACCCTAGCGACGATTTGCATCCAGCCGTCGCTGGGGGTTGACTTTTTTCTACCCGAGGCCATATTATATCTTCTGTTTTCATTAACTTCGTAGTTCATAACGCTGTTGACATTTGTGACCCGTGTAAAAAGGAAGACTGCTGACAATGCCGAACATCAAATCAGCCGCCAAGAGATTGAGGCAGAATGAAAAGTGCCGCGTGTTCAACCGCATGCGCAAGTCCCGCGTCCGTACCAGTGAAAATATCCTTGACGATCTGATCAAGGCTGGCGACAAAGAAGCCGTTGTCGCGGGTTTGACCAAGTGCTATTCTGAGTTGGACAAAGCTGCCAAGAACGGCGTGATTCACAAGAACAAGGCCAGTCGCAAGAAACAGCGTCTGGCAGCGCGCGTTGCGAAGATGGCCTGATTGGCCCTCCTGTGAGATATCAAGGCACCAGGCGTCGGAGTATGCTTGGTGCTTTTTTTATGGCAATGACCAGCGCTGTACCGACTGCCATTTGGCCTTAGTCGCGGCGGTCGGCGGGTAGCGGTGTGTCTTTCCTTGGTTTCAGTTCCGCCGTGCTGTCGGAGGAAAGCCGGTGTTCTGAGGCGAGTTATGTGACGACATGCACAATTTAGCCTGGAGAATACGACCATGACAAAGAACCGCCGCATGACGAAGAATCTTGGCGCTTACTTTGAGGACTGGTGTGCCCGGAGCGCGAATGGCGCCGCTCTGATGTATCTTGACGGCCGGAATGAGCTGGTCCGCTACAGCTACAAGCAGTTTCACTGCGATGTGCTGGCGTGGTCCCGTTATTATCTCGACCACGGGGTGAAAGAAGGCTCGCGGGTGGCGATGGTGGCCACCAAATGCCCGAGTCATTTTGTGTTTTTCTACGCCTGCTGGCACATTGGCGCCATTGCGGTGCCGGTCTGTGAGACTCTGGGCGATCTGGAGATGGGCTTCATCCTCCGGGATTCGGACCCGGCCCTCGTGCTGGCCGAGAAGGACTTGGTAGGCAAGGTTACCGCCAACAGCGGCAACGTGCCGGTGGTCAATGTGGACGACATGCCGCATGGCGATATGGCCGCTCCAGTGGAAGCGCCAATGAGCCAGGCGGAACTCGATGCTGTCGCCACGCTGATCTACACCAGCGGTTCCACGGGCATGCCCAAGGGCGTGATGCTTACGCACCGCAATATCTGGACCAACGGCTATTGGGACTTGGACGCCTACGGCATGGACAGCACCGACCGCATCATGTCGCTGCTGCCCTACTGGCACAGTTTCGCGCTGGTCTGCGAAGTGCTATTGAGCCCCATGGCCGGCGCGACCTGCGTCATACCCCGCGATATCC
>JAQWBY010000312.1 GCA_028706165.1 Lentisphaeria bacterium
GTGCTGACGGCGATATCGATGCCCAGTGAGGCAACGATGTGGCCGTCCTGGGGATCACGGATAGGCACCATGGCGGTGAACCAGTATCCCCACTGGTCTTTGGTGGGGCCCTCCAGCAATTCGTCGTCCGTTTCCACGGCGGCGCGAAACGCCGGCGTGGCTTCGTCATAGACCAGGCCGGGTGGGTCGAAGTCCGCGTCGTCAATGGGTGTGTTGTCCAGATAGAAAAAGACCGAGCCGTCGGGATTTTTGCCCATGATGTAGATGTAGCGGATGTCGTCGTAGATATTTTTGATGGCGATGAGCTGGTTGAGGAGGCGATGGAAAGTAGGGCTTTCCATGTCGGCGGCGGTGCCTTGGAAATCAGCGACGACATTGGCGTCGATGGCGGCAGCGATGAGGTGCGCCTTGGTGAGCATGTCCTGATTCATCTGCCGCTGGTAGAATACTATTGCCAGGCAGTTGTAGGCGAAAGCCAGCGCCAGGATAAGCGCGACCAGCTTCAGCTCAAGGTGGTGGCGGAATCGGCGCAGTGGGCGGTGGCCCGATGGTGGGGTGGCGATGACTGGTGGCGGCGCTTGAGGCATGTGTGTCCTGCGAAGGGCCCGCGGCTTTGGTCTGATGGCGGGCGGAGCTTGGCGTTGTAGGTTCAGGTCTGCTGCTTGCCAGTGAGCCACCGCGTGATGCATTCACGCAGGGTTTTGGCAGTGATGGGCTTACAAATATAATCGTTCATGCCGGCATCATGGCATTGTTGTTGATAATTTTCGGCGCTGTGGGCGGTCATGGCAATGATGGGCACGTCTCGGTTGCAGGCGGTCTCGTCTTGGCTGCGGAGGAGGCGCGTGGCCTGCAGGCCGTCCATGTCGGGCATCTGCACATCCATGAGGACCAGGCGGTATTTGTTGCTGGCGAGCAGATCAAGAGCCTGTTGGCCGTTGCTGGCGACATCGACGCTCATGCCCATTTTCTTGATGATGGCCAGCGCGACTTTCTGATTGACCTCGTTGTCATCGACGAGGAGGATGGCGGGTGCTTCCTCCTCGGCAGCTGGGGCCGCTGGGGCGGCTGGGGTTTCAGGAATTGCCGCCGCGTGGTTTTGCGGGGTAGCGTCGGCGGGGCAGTCGGTGTTGGCGGTGGGTTTGGCTTGAGTTTCCAGGGCGAGAGTGATGGCCTTGAGCAGATCGCTGTTTTTGATGGGCTTGTGGATAAATGCGGCCAGGGCCGGTGAATTGCGGTAGCGTGCGGCCTAGGGGCTGCCAACATGAGCCATGCCGACCATGCGGCTGGCAGTCCAGGGGCTGCCATGCAAATCTACCAGTGGTTGGTTGCCCTGCCTGGTATCAAGGAGCTCCAAGTCGAGAAGGACCAGATCAAATGGCGATTGGAAATCGCCCAGTTGCATGATTTCCAGGGCGTCGGTCAGGGTTGCCGCTGGGGTGGACAAGATGCCCCAATTGTGCAGGCGGCTTTTCAGGCTCGTGCGCAGACCGCGATGGCTTTCGACGACGAGGGCCTGGCAGTGCCGGAGGGTGTCGGACAGAGCTGGCGGCGGGGATTGCTGGGGCTGGGGTGTCAGGGGAATGACGAAGTAGAATTCTGAGCCCACGCCGTTTTGGCTCTGGAGTTTGATCTCGCCGCCCATGAGTTCGACGAGCCGTTTGACGATGGCCAATCCCAGGCCAGTGCCACCATAGCGGCGTTTGATAGACGAATCGGCTTGGGAGAAGGTCTCGAAGATGCGGGCTTGTTGTTCGTCAGGAATACCGATGCCGGTGTCGCGCACGGAAAAACGGATAAGTTCCTTGCCATCGCGCTGGCCATCGGAGCGGGCGCTGATGCAGACCTCACCTTTTTCGGTGAATTTGATGGCGTTGCCGCAGAGATTGACCAGGACTTGGCGGAGGTGGAAGTCGTCGCCATGGAGAATGAGCGGCGTGTGCGGGTCGATGTGGCAGTACAGTTCGATGTTCTTGTTGTGGGCGATCAGCGCCAGCGAGCTGCAGATGTCCTCCAGCAGCCGTTCAAGAGAGAAATCCTCAGGCATGAGGGTGAGGCGGCCGGCCTCGATGCGCGAAAAGTCCAAAATCTCATTAATGAGTTCGAGCAGTAGTTGGCTGCTGGTGTTGATGATATCGACGTATTCACTTTGTTCTTCAGAAAGGCCGGATTCCCTGAGCAGGTCGGCAACGCCCACGATGCCATTGATTGGGGTGCGGATTTCGTGGCTCATGTTGGTGAGGAATTCGCTTTTGGCGTGGCTGGCGGCTTCAGCGGCGCCGCGGCTTTTTTCCAATTCAGCGGTCATGTTTTCGCGTTCGGTGACATCGCGGTCGGAGCCATAGTAGCCGATGAGGCTGCCATTGTCAGCGATGATGGGCATGCAGCTGGTGGACATGATGATGGTCCGCCCGTCCTTGGTGATGAGCGGATTGATAACCTCATTGAAAGTCTCTTTTTGGGCGAAAGCGGCGAGGGTTTTTTCTTTGAACTGCTCGCGCTGTGCCTCGGGGTAAAGATCGAAGACGTGCATTTTGCCGATGACTTCTTCGGGGTCGTAGCCGACAATGGTTTTGCATTCGTAGCCGACGGCGGTGATGAGTCCGGTTGCATCGCATTCCCAGTGCAGGGTGTGGGTTTGTTCGGCGAGCTGGTGGAAGCGTTCCTCACTGCGGCTGAGCTCGGCGCTGCGTTTTTGCACCAGCGTGGTTAGTTCCTCACTGCGGTGGCTGAGGAGGGCGACGATGGCGGTGACGGCAATGCTCAGGCCAATGCCGCAGAATAACACGATCGGGCCTTTGCGCAGCGGGTAGGCGGCGATGAAATCATCGCAGGGCTGCGCGCTAATCGTCAGGACTTGACCAAAGGCAAAGAGCGGCCGCATGACCTTGGTGCCGCGAGCGCAGGTGGATTCAATCATGGATTGCGCCAGCAGTTCGGGTTCGCGGTCGGGGCGCATGAAAGATATGCTGAGCTGCGCCAGGCGGAATTTTTCCGGATCGTGGCCCAGGAGTGATTCCATGCGGATGGCTGCCAGGGCGAAGCCACGAATATTCTGGCTGTTTGCTGCGCAGACGGGGTGTAGTGCCAGAATGCTTTTTTGGGCGGCCCATTCTTGGATGAGGACGAGTGGTTCGGTCGCGGTAGGTAGGCCCGTGGCCAGAGTTGTTTCGACAACGGCGAGGCGCAGTGGCTCGGAGGCCAGATCGTAGCCGAGGACGGTTTCGTTGCCGGCCTCAGGGGCGAAGAAGACCACGGGGTAGTAACAGGGGCGATCGGCGGCGGGGACTTTCTGTCCGTCGGGGCCGTATTCCCAAATGCGGAAATCGCTGACGCCCTGGCGATGCATTTTTTCTTCAAAGGCGCGGCGTTCGTCACGGGGGACGATGCCGATGAGGTCCCATGCCTGGACCAGAGAATTTTTGACTAGATGGCCGGCGTAGAGATGGAATTCTTCTCGGGTAATGTCCGGGCTGTGTTGGAGGAAGCTAGCGAGGCCTTCGAGTTCGGCGAAACGGATAAGGTTGATGTTTTTGGCAATGAGGCTGGTGAAGCCTTCGGCGACCTGATTGAAGATTTGCTCGCGTTGACAGCGTTCGCCGACATGGACGCGCCAGGCCGTAAAGACGCTCAGAACCACTCCGATGAGCGCGACCAAGCCTGGTTCAATAAGGTGTTGGTGCCTGGACGCGGGAGTATGCAGGCAGCGGCAGCGTCCGTGGAGGGCGCAGCCGAGGCCGATGATCAGGAGGATCAGCAGGGTGATGCCGGCGCCTGGCAGCGCCGCGCCAAGCAAGCGCTGGTACCAGGTCGTGGCGGCGATATCGGCGCCAAGCATGGCCAAGGGGGCGCCGGTGAGCGGGTCGCGCATGGGCACCAGCGCCGTGAACCAGGTGCCCCATTGGTCGTTGATAGGACCGTCGACCACTTCTAGCCATTGGGCGAGGCCCTGCCGAAATAGTGGCGATGCCTCGGGGTAGGGCTGTCCCGGCAGCACGAGGTCTGGCGAATCGGTGGCTTCGTTGTCAATGAAGAAGAAGAAGTCGCCGTTGGCAGTTCTGCCCATGATATAAATGAAACGGATGTCAGTATAGGCCTGTTTCAGTGTGTAGAGTTGAGACTTCAGGCGCTGATACGGGGCCGTGTTGAGGTCACTAGCCGAGCCGCTGAGGCTCTTGACGCGGTCGGCGTTGACTGCTGAGGCGATGACCCGGGTTCGCGTCAGCAGGTCACTGCGCATCTTGCGATTGCAGGTATGAACCGCCATGCCGGTGTAGAGGCAGCCGGCAATGGTGACAATCAGCGCCAAGACGACATGGACATAGAAGAGCGCGTCGCGACCTTGCGGTCGCGATGCGTCATTCGCGACTGATGGATTACCTATATTTTTCTTCACCCACCCGCCTCTTGTTCCGTTAAAAAGACGTGCCCCCACGAAATTATTACACTCACAAGCAGGAATAGCCTGCCTTTTTGCTGGTCAGTTCTGATTCTACTATTTTTCTTTGTCGATTACAAGTGGTAGCGGCTAATTGATCGCAATGGTGCCGTTCACAAATTACGTTTACACATTGCAGTGCAAACGCTCTTTCATGTCATACCTTGTCGCCGGCCAACATTTCCCTGGCCGCGAAGCGGCAAGCGCCCCAGAGGGGCGCTGTCATCGTAGCCCAGGGCAAGCGACGCCGCAGGCGGAGCGC
>JAQWBY010000313.1 GCA_028706165.1 Lentisphaeria bacterium
GCTTCAGCGCTGAAGAGGCGCGCACCTGCTTCATCTCCGGCTGCTACGAATTCGGCGCGCTGGGTCGTTCCAACGGCACTGGTGCTGGCCATATCAATATGCTCAAGCCGCTGGAATTCGTCTTCAACAATGGTGTTGACCCGCACAGCGGCCTGGCCTGTGGCCGCAAGACTGGCCTGCTCAGTGAGCTGCGTCGTTTTGAGGATTTCTACCAGGCGTACCTCATGCAGCTCGAAGGCATCATTGAAAATATCATCTCCTGCTCCACGGATTTTGAAAAGGACCTGCACATCATCAGCCCCGCGCAGGTCTTCTCAGCGACCATCAGCAACAGCCTGGAAACCGGCCGTGACGCCTTCAGCAATGGCTCGGTGCACAACCTCTCGGCCATTCTCCAGGCAGGACTAGGCACCGCCGTCGACGCGCTCATGGCCGTTAAGGAACTCGTCTACGAGATGAACCTGCTCAGCCTCGACCAGCTGCGCGACATTCTCGCCAACAACTGGCAGGGGCAGGAAAAACTGCGCCAGCGGGTGCTGCACGGCCGTCGGAAGTACGGCAATGGCATCGCTGAGGTGGATGCCCTCGCACAGGATATTGCTCGCTTTATCGGCGACAAGATCAACGGCCGCCCCAATAGCCGCGGCGGCATCTACGTGGCCTCGGCGCACTCGGCCAAGCAATTCCTCGACATGGGGGTGAAGACGGGCGCGACGCCGGATGGGCGCTTGGCTGGCGACGAGATGTCCAAGAACATCTCGCCGACCATGGGCATGGACCGCGCAGGCGTCACCGCCATGATCTCGTCCATCACCAGCATCGACTCGGCGCTCTTCCCAGGCGATTTTCCCCTCGATGTCATGCTGCATCCGACGACTGTCGCCGGCGACGATGGCCTTGCGGCCATGCGCGCCTTGCTGTTCACCTATATGCAGCGCAATGGTATCGCCATGCACTTCAACGTCTTTGACGCGTCTGTACTGCGCGATGCCCAGGAACATCCTGACAAATATCAGGGACTGCAAGTGCGCGTCTGCGGCTGGAATGTTCTCTTCAATAACATGGCAAAGAAGGAGCAGGACGCCTATATTTTCCGCGCGGAAAATATCCGGGACTGACCCGGCTGCGGCCAATCTTCTTGATCCAGAAGAGCGTGATCTCGGATCACCGAGGTTAGGAGCCGTTTACTAATTACGTTTACAGCTATACCCAGGCACGCTGAAAGCGTGCGACAGCGCAAACATAAAAAGGTTAGGTTCCATTGCCTCTTTGGCCCCAGTCAGCTGCGCCGACTGGGGCCAAAGAGGCCGAGGAACACGAGCGTAATAGGCGCTGTACCCAGGGCGGCGCTCCGCCTGCGGCGGCGCTTGCCCTGGGCTACGATAACAGCGCCCCTCCAGGGCGCTTGCCGCTTCGCGGCCAGGGAAATGTTGGCCGGCGACAAGGTATGACATGAAAGAGCGTTTGCACTGCAATGTGTAAACTTAATGAATGAACAGCTCCTTGGCTTTTGTCTGGAAGCCAGGTGAAGGGATTTTTGATGAGCACATCCGAGCGTTTTCAGCAGGGCGCTGCGCGCCTGCAGGACATGGGCAACAACAGCCCCATTGGTTCACGGCTGCTGGAAGTTTGTCCCGATCTCAACGACTATATCCGCGAGTTTGCCTTTGGCGACGTGCATTCGCGCCCGGGCTTGAGCAAACGCGAGCACGAGTTGGTGATTCTGTCGGCGATCGCGACGCTGGGCTATGCGCCAGTGGAGCTCAAGAGCCACATCAACATGGCCCTGAATGTTGGTGTGACTCGCGCCGAGATCCTCGAAGTCTTCATCCAGCTGGCAGTCTATGCGGGGTTCCCGGCGGCGGTGAACGCTGTTTTCACGGCCAAAGAGGTCTTTGACGAACGCGACCAGCAGGGGCAGGATATGGACTGCAGGAAGGACACTCACTAACATGTTGCAGGTCAATAGATTGGTGATAGGTGGTACGGTGCTTGGCTGTGGTCTGGCGATGGCAGATCCGGCGGGCACCATGCTGGTGGAACGGGGCATGGTCCTCGGCTACGATTTTAGCGCCGCGCTGCATGAGCCGGCTTGCCCGGATGCGACCACGCCCGCCGGCCGCGAACTCGCCGACGCTATGGTCGAGTGGGGCTTGCTCAACAACGGCCGGGTGCATTTGCCGCCCGTGGCTGATCTGCTCGCGGCGAGACTCCATGAGCGGAATTGCCGGGTGCTGCTCTATACTGAGGTCTTTAAGATCGAGGCACGCAACGACGGTGGCTGGGCGGTCACGCTGTGGAATCGCGATGGCATGAGCACAGTTGCGGCCGAGCAAATTGTCGACACCACTAGCGAGGGGGTCGGCCATGCGCTTGCTCAGGGCGTGCCACTGCGCAAGAGTTTCTGTGGCGCTATGGTGGCGACCGTGTCCGGCGCGCCGGCGCCGGAGTCCATCGAGCCCGAGCGCTGGTGCTGCCTGCGCGGAGCATTGCCTGACGAGTTGATCCTCAAGGTCGCGCTACCGGCAGACGCAGGCTGGCCACAGGCCCGCCAGGCATTGCATGATGCCTGGGCGGAATTGCGCGGGCGTGGTCTGGCGCGGTCCTGGCAGTTGGGCGCCGAGGCCGGCGCGATTGCGCACGAGTACATCGCGCCGATCAACCGGGCAGTCGGGCCATCTTGGCGCTGGCGGCCGTCGGCATCCTACGGGTCGCTGATGGCGGCATACGAAGGGAGGAACGCCTGATGGCAGCAACCTTGCACACCCTTTGTGAACGTCGGCATGTTATGCTTGATGATGTTTTTGCTCCCCAGGAGAGTGTCGATCTCGCAGTGGTCGGCCTGGGCACGGCCGGCGCTGACGCGCTGATTACCGGTGCGCAACTGGGTCTCAGCTGTCTTGGCGTTGAGCGCCAGCACGGCCCCGGCGGCCTGATGACTCTCGGCTGCGTCTGGGATTACTACTACGGCAGCTGCGGCGGGCGCTGGCAGGAACTCGACCGGCAGGCCATGTTACTCAGTCGCGTTGGCAATTACACCCAGTGCCAGAACAATCCCGACGAGGGCCGCTGCATCCCCGGCATTGTTCGTACGGCTGTGCTGGAACAGGCCGCACGCAAGGCCGGTGCCGAGCTCGCCTACGAGACGACGCCCTGCGGCGTGTGGCTCGACGGCCGCAAGGTCTGCGGCCTGCGGCTGCTGCGGCGTGGCGTGGTGCGTGACGTCGCTGCCGCCGTGGTCATTGACGCCTCGGCCGAGGGCGCGGTCCTGCGCCTGGCCGGCGGCACCATGATCTATGGGCGCGAGTGGGACGGCGCGCAAATGGCCTTTTCCAAGACCATCGGTGATCTGAACAATGGCCTGGCGCGCGGTTGCTGGGCTTTCTGCGGCTTTCTCAGCGATCCCAGCGCGGAGGAGCTCAGCCGCGCCATCCTGGCGGCGTCCACCAAGGGGCCGCTGAAACGCAAATACGGGAATGGCTCGCGGCTGCTCTACAACGGCGCGGTGCTGGGGCAACGCGAGGAGGGCCACGCGCTGTGCGAGGACATGCTGACTTGGGATGACGCGCTTGCCGGCAAAACTCCCGCCAAGCCGCTGTTCTACACCTTCACGCCGCAAGACCTGACCAACATGAATGGCGATTACGCCTATGAAAGCGACACGATGGTCGATTGGCGGGTACTCTGTGGTATGCAGCGCTATGGCTTCTCAGCGGCACTGTCCTACGATGCGCTCTTGCCCAAAGGGCTCGACGGCTTGTTGGTTGCTGGCAAAATCATGGGCATGGACCACGATCTCGGTGGCGGTCTGCGCATGGAACGGGACTTCCGCAAAGCTGGCGAAGCGGCGGCCGTAGCAGCGGCGCTGGCTAAAAAGCACGGCGTGCCTCTGCGGGATGTCCCCTACGACGAATTGGCTGCGCAGCTGCGCGCCAGTGGTTGTCTGAATGAAGAATGGCACTGCGGCATAGCCGACCTGCATGGCACGCGCCGACCCAACGGCGTGCCGGTGCCGGCACAGTTGCCGCAGACGGCCGACGAATACATCGCCGCGCTGAGTAGGGACATCGTCGCCTACCACTGGCATAATTCCGACGTGCGTTTGCCAGCGGAAGAGCAGAGTCCAGCGCTGGCGCTGTGGGCCGCACGGGAACTGCGCCGGCAGCCTGCGGTGGTACGCAAGGCCATTTGCGATGGTATTTATGCTGAAATGAGCAAGGACGGTCCTTATGTGGAAAACCTCGCCATTGCGTTGGGCCTTGCCGGCGACGGCCGGGCCTGCGCGCAGCTGCGGCAGTCGCTTGCATCGCCGCGGCCGGTGCCGGCGGGTGCCTATCCCAATCGCATCAAGGCGTTGTGCCTGCTGGGACGCCTGGGCGATGGCGAAGCCGTGCCATTGCTGCTGGCGCTGGTGGAGGACTACGCGGAGGCTTTCTGTGCCGACCTCGCAGGCGACGGTGGGCCCTACGCGCAGGCAAATCACGTCAACAACGCGCTGTCCTACGCGCTCTTCGCTTTGGCGGCCATCAACGACCGCCATCGTCCGGCGGGGCTGGTGGCGCGTTTGCGGCAGTGGTCGCAACGACCCTTCGTCCTCCATTGCGGTTTGAACGGCGACGACCGCGCGCCCATGCTCCGGGACATCGTCCAGCGCCGCTTTGCATGATCGCCCACGACGGACAAGAGGGACTTCT
>JAQWBY010000314.1 GCA_028706165.1 Lentisphaeria bacterium
TGGCCCCAGTCGGCGAAGCTGACTGGGACCAAAGAGGCAATGGAACTCATTGATTGCTGCGGCAATTTTGCGCTGTGACCCTTCGTCGCAGGTCTTTTAGGCCGCCCCTTCAGGGCTCTTTTGGGATAGGGCACCTTACCCAGGGCGACGCGCCCTACGGGCGCTTGCCCTGGGCTATCTTAGGGCCACCTTCGGCGCTCAAAACCTTGGCAAATGGTCACGCGAACGGTCACAAGCCAACTCATCGCCAAGCATTGCCGGTACACTAAGTAAAGAGTATCGGTCCGATCAGTCAGTCGGGGACAGTTGGGGTGGGGCGCGTGGCTTGCGACATTTGGGTGTGGTGCGGTGTAAAAACGTTGGTGGAGTGGGGCGCTTGAGCTGGGGTGGGTTATAGTTTGGGTTTGTCGTGATGGCGGCGCGATGGGCGTGTCTGTCGGGCGGTCGTCCTATTCTGGCGTGGGTATGGGTGCGAATGACGAAAGGACTGGCGATGAGCAAGAAACTGTCGTGGGTACTGACGGATACGGCCAAGAGGGTCTATGTGGAGAATTGCACGCTTGGCGCGGCAGCGCTGGGCATGGACAAGGACGGCGCCTGGACCATTACCAAGAGCCGGTTGCGTGGTGGGTTGTCGGATGGTGTGGATATCATTGAGGTCAACAATGGCCAGCTGAGTTTTACGATTGTGCCGACGCGGGGCATGGGCCTGTGGCGCGGCAGTTGCGGTGGTCACGCCATTGGCTGGAATTCGCCGGCGCGGGACCTGGTCAATCCGGCTTTCATCAACACGCTGGAGCAGGGCGGTCTGGGCTGGCTGAAGGGCTTCAATGAGTGCATTGTGCGCTGTGGCCTTAACTCCAATGGTGCGCCCGGCATGGACACCGTGCTGGACAACAACGGCAATCCCTCCGAGGTGATGCTGACCCTGCATGGCAATATCGCGAATATCCCGGCGAAATACGTCGAGGTTGAGGTGATACCGGGCACGCCTACCGAGCTGGTCATCACTGGCGTGGTCGAGGAGTCGCGTTGTTTCTGTCCGCAGTACCGCATGGTCTGCCGTTACTCGACCTTCGTGGGCAGCAATAAAGTCAGCATTCGCGATGAAGTCAGTAATTTTGCTGACTGCCCGACGGAATTCCAGATGCTCTACCACTGCAATTTCGGCGAGCCGTTTTTGGAGGAGGGCGCGAAGATCGTCCTGCCGGCGTCCGAAGTCGCGCCGCGTGATCCGCGTGCTCAGGAGGACATTGATACGTGGGACAGCTATCGCGGTTACGTCCCGGGTTATGTGGAGCAGGGCTATTATCTCGATGTTGCGGCGGATGCCCAGGGGCGGACGCTGTCCATGCTGAAGAACCGCGCGAGCACGCTCGGCGTGGTCATTCGTTGGAACAAGTCACAGCTACCGAGCTTCTGCCAGTGGAAGCATACCACCGGTGCCAACGAGGGCTATGTTACCGGCATGGAGCCGTCCATCAACATGCCCAATCTGAAGAGCTTTGAGCGCAAGAAGGGCCGGGTGCTGACGCTGCAGCCCGGCCAGACCTACGCGATCGACCTGGCGATGGAAATCGCCGGCGATGCCAAGGCCGTGGCTGCTGTCGAAGCCGAAGTCGCCGCCATCATGGCCGGTCGCAAGACCACGGTGCAGCAGCAGCCTGTGGCCAAGTGGTCGCCCTGCGCGAACTGAGGGGCGCGGCAAAAGAGTGATAGTCATTGGCACGCGGCGGTGGCGACCGTCAGGCCGCTGCCGCCGAGCCCGCCTGTAGCCATTCGTGTTTATTCTTGTTTCTTCGTGTTTTTTCTCTATAATTTTGGACGCTGCCATGCCTGATGCCGAGCGCGCCGCTGCGATACGACGCAGCGAGCGGCGATTTTTTTTCGTGTACATGTCGTTGTTTGCGCCGTTTGCGGTATTGACGCCGTACATGCAGCAGCTGCTGCATTTTTATGGCTATCGCAAGGACCAGATTGGCTATATCCTTGGCGCGGTGGAGCTCATGGCGGTCTTGGCGCCGCCGGTGTGGGGGCTGTTGAGCGACCGCAGCAAGCGACCGCGGGCGGTGTTGGCTTTTACGGTGCTGATGTCCTTTCCGACCTTCTGTCTGCTCAGCGGCGTCAGCACGACGCTTGCGGCGATCGCCGTGGGGCTGCTCTTCGGTTTTTTCAACCGCCCGTCCATACCGCTGACGGACGGCCTGACCTTCAGTCGTTTCCGCCTAAGCGGCGCGGATTATGGCCATGTGCGCATCGGCGGCACCGCCGGTTTTGTGCTCTTCAGCCTGTTTTTTGAACGGGTGTTGCACATCAGCCGGGACCAGGACGGCACGCGCATCATCGCCATCCTGGGCGGCGCGTTGCTACTGCAGTTGCTGATGGTCTTTGTGGTGCCGGCGCTGCCGAAGGCCAAGGCGGACAACGCGGCACCGCCGGCGCCGGCGACCGGCAAGGGCGAGGTGTCGCCGGCGCCATCGGCGCCCTTTGGCGAGTTGTTGCGGCTATGCCTAAAGCGCGGGTTTATTGCCTTTGTCTTCGCGGCTTTTTTGGCGCGTTTTGCGATGATGAGCTACTACAGTTTTTTCACGCGCTATTTGAATGACGTGTACGACTTCAAGGCCGTTGGTTACATCTGGCTGCTCGGGTCGCTGTGTGAAATGCCGTTGATCTTCTGGAGTCGTCAGATCATGGCGCGCATTGGCGTGCGCAATCTTTTTGCGTTGGCGTTGCTGGGTACCGTCGTTCGCCTGCTGGGCTTCAGCTATGAAAGCAGCCTGTGGGTGGTGATTGTCATGCAGCCCTTGCACGCACTGACTTTCGGCGCCTACCATTGCGCAACCGTCACCTACGTGAGCAGCATCTTCCCGGCGCACTTCCAAGGCAGCGCGCAGACCATCTATTCCGCGCTGACAGTGGGCCTTGGTGGGCTGCTGGGCAGCGCGGTGGGCGGCGTGATCCTCGAGCATCACGGCTACCAAGCCATGTACAGCTTCGCGGCTGCCGTGGCGCTCATCGGCCTGATGATCTGCATTCTTATGGTACCAAAACTGGACGACATGCGGCGAAAGGCTGGATCGCTATGACTGCGCAACGCCAAACAAAGCCCGAAACGCTGGTGAAACTCGGCCGCATCGCGCGCGATGCCGGTGTCATAGTCCGGCGCTATTTTGAGCATCTGCGCGGTGATGAGGTCAGCCACAAGGGCGCGACCGACATTGTCACCGTCGCCGACCGCGAAGTCGAGCGTTACTTGCAGCAGCGCCTGCATGAGGCTTTTCCGGATGTCGCTTTCTACGGCGAAGAAGGGCATTACGCGCCGTTGGCGACCTATGAGCGCGTTTTCATCGTCGATCCTATTGACGGCACCACGAGTTTCGTGCATGGCCATCCGTTTCACGCGGTGTCGCTGGGCTTGCGCGAAGAGGGCCAGACTAGCGCGGGCGTGGTCTATCTGCCTTATTTCGACCAGCTGTATTGGGCTGGGCGCGGGCAGGGCGCCTGGAAGGACGGCCGGCGCCTACGGGTGTCGGCGAACGCCGACATGCTGCAGGCACTGGGCGGCACGGGCTTTGGCTGCGTCCGGGCGCATGCTCAGCCCGACAATGTGCCCATGCTCAGCGAGATGATTTACCGCCTGCGGGGCTTCCGGACCTGCGGTTCGGCGGCCATTGATTTATGTTATGTGGCTGAGGGGCACTACGACGTCTATTGGGAGTACTTGCTCCAGCCCTACGATTGGGAGGCCGGCGCGTTGATCGTCGAAGAAGCGGGCGGGCGGGTGACGGGCTTTGACGGACAGCCGCCGCGGGACGACGTCGGCCGCATCCTGGCAACTAATGGCTTATTGCATCACGAGATGATGGACATAGTGGCAAAACACAGCTAAGCAGCAAAGGACACGGCGATCATGAACAACGCACTCAAACAACGACTGCAGGAACTCGACAGCATCTACGACAGCGTCGTGTGCATGCCCAAACAGCCCTGCCAGAGCCCCGGCTACCATACGAAGATTGCCGATGGCACGCCTATTCACAGCACTGTCCGCGCGCTGGATTACGCGCTGCTGCTGCTCAAGGCCGGCGATGCCGCCGCGGCCACACGTGCGGTCGACGTGATTCGCGCCGTGCTGGCGCTGCAGGAATGCGATCCCTGCCAGGCGCCTTACGGCATCTGGCCGTGGTTTTATGAAGAGCCCCTGCCCAAGATGTCGCCGCCGGATTACAACTGGGCGGATTTTTGCGGCGCGCGCATCGCGGAGATGCTGATCAACCACGCGGCGGCGTTGCCGGCGGAGCTGGTCACGGCCATGCGGGCGGCGTTGTTGCGCGCGGGCATGGCGATCTTCCGGCGCAATGTCGGGCCAGGCTACACGAACATCGCCGTGATGGGCGGCGGCGTCTGCGCCATAGCCGGCGAGATACTGCAGGAGCCCTTCCTGCTGGACTATGGCTGCCGCCGCCTGGAGCATTTCATCGCGTACACCCGCGAGCAGGGCGGCTTCAATGAGTACAACAGCCCGACCTACACCATGGTGGTCGTCGATGAGGCCGAACGCATCTTGCGCCTGGCGAAGACGGACGCCGTCCGCGCGCTGGCGCAAGACATCCACGACATCGCCTGGGAGACCATCGCGACGCATTTCCACCCGGCGACTGGCCAGTGGGCCGGCCCGCACAGCCGGGCTTA
>JAQWBY010000315.1 GCA_028706165.1 Lentisphaeria bacterium
GATGCAGCTTGATCCGCCGCCCCGGAATGCAGAACGACCGCGGCACCCAGTTGGGCGCCAAACGCAGAATACCACCATTGGCATCAAATGTCTTCTTGAGCTGTCCCATCGTCGCACTCCTTCTGCAGTTAACACCTTGACACGCAACCATATGTCACTGAATGACGTAAATCCAGCACGGCTGCAATACGCCACGGACAGGCCGAGGCGCCACCGTAGGTGATCAGAAATCCGTCAGCCCTAGCACGTCCTGCATATCGTATAGACCCGCCTTGGCCGTTGCCAGGAATTTGACCGCGCGCAATGCGCCCTTGGCGAAGGTCTCGCGACTCGACGCCTTGTGCGTCAATTCTACCCGCTCGCCTTCTGCGGCGAAAATCACCGTGTGGTCGCCGACCACATCGCCGCCACGCAGGGCGTGCATGCCGATTTCGCCCTTGCTGCGGGCGCCGACCATGCCGACGCGGCCATGACGCGTGTCGTGGCTGTAGTCCAGCCCGCGCGCCTTCGCGAGGATCTCGCCCAGGCGCTCGGCCGTCCCCGATGGCGCGTCCTTCTTCTTGTTGTGGTGCATCTCCACCACTTCAATGTCATAGTCCTCACCCAACAACGGCGCGACTTTTGCGCACAGGGCGAACAGCAAATTCACACCAATGCTCATGTTCGGCGCTTGCACAATCTTCGCACCGGCCGCCGTTAACGACCGCAGTACGGCCTTGTCGCCGTCCGTCAGACCCGTCGTGCCAATGGCGATATTCACCCCAGCGGCCGCTAAACGCGGCGCTAGCGCCATGGTCGACGCCTGCGACGAAAAATCAATCACGGCGTCCGTATTGGCGATAAAGTCCTCAATTTTGTCCGTGATGCGTACGCCCGCAGCACTTTGCCCAGCGACCACGCCAGCGTCCTGCTCAAGCAGCGGACAGCCTGAATACTCCAAAGCGCCCGACAGGGCCAACTCTGAATCAAGCATGACACCCGTTACCAACATCCGACCCATACGGCCCGCCGCACCAACTATCGCTACCCGAATCATAGGTTTTCTCTCCTGTTTTTGATGAGTTACCTGAAAAATGGCTTGGATGGGCTTAATATAGACGCGACAAATTGCCCCGCGGCCTTTTTTGTCAATTTTCACGCCAGACTATTCGTCTCCATAGCCACGTCCTGTGCCAAGGCGCCGTCAAGGCGCGGCCACGCACGCCTACCCCAGCCAAGCCAACCACAACGGTAACAACAACATGCGAATCACTCTCGCCTTACTCATCCTCGCCGGCGGCTTCCTCCACGCCCAGGACTTTGTCAGCGACGCACTTGCCGCACGCACCCGCTACCAGCAGCAGAAGCCCTTAGTCGAAGCTGAGTGGGACGCCGAAAAGGCCAAAATCACCGACCACCATGCGCGCCGACGTCTGACCAGCAAGTATCAGACAAAACTAATCGCGCCAATCAAGGACCTCTACGTAAAATATCCCGTCGAATGCGACTGGCTCCTGCAAGACCTGCCCGGCACCGACTGGCTCGCGCAAAACAGCGAAACGGAACTCATTCGCCAAGCCATCGCCAACGCCGCCACTGAAATCGGCCGCGCCGACGAAGCCGCGAACGCCGCCCAGCAGCTCGCCGCCGCCGGCAAGGACGGCACCGACCCGGCCTGGCTCACGCTCTACTGCGACTACGCCAGGGAGCGCCGCCGCCAACGCCTCGCCGTGCTTTGCGACAACGCGCCGCTTTTCGCTTACATCAAGCGCGCCCCAGTAACGCCGTCCTTCTTTGCCTACACCGAAGGCCAGTCCGATGCTCAGCACGAGCGCTTTTTCCGCCCCGGCAGCGAGCTCTGTCTCCTCACCATCAAGCGCGATGGCAGCTGCAGCGAAGAAACCCTCATCCGCGATGATCAGGGCATGATGCGCGATCCCGATGTCGCCTTCGACGCCAGCCGCATCCTCTTCTCCTGGAAAAAATCGGACCGTGAGGACGACTATCACCTCTACGAAATCAACCTGGCGGACCGCCAGACCCGCCAAATCACCCACGGCCTCGGCGTGGCCGATTTCGAGGGCATTTACGTCCCCGGCGATCACATCGTGTTCAGCTCGTCGCGCTGCGTGCAGACCGTCGATTGCTGGTGGACCGAAGTGAGCAATCTCTACACCTGCGACCTCCAGGGGCGCTACCTGCGCCGCCTCGGCTTCGACCAGGTCCACACCGTCTATCCGCAGCTCATGGATGATGGCTCGGTCGTCTACACCCGCTGGGATTACAATGACCGCGGCCAGACCTTCACCCAAGCGCTCTTCCGCATGAACACGGACGGCAGCGCCCAGACCGAACTCTACGGCAACAACTCGTGGTTCCCCACCACGCCCTGCCACGCCAGACCAATCCCCGGCACCAGAAAACTCCTCGCCGTCGCCATGGGCCACCACACTTGGCAGGCCGGTAAACTCATCAGCATCGACCCGCTCAAAGGCCGCCAGGAAGCCGAGGGCATCAAGATGCTTGCGCCGCGCGCAAAGGCCGAAGCCGTTCGCATCGACGCCTACGGCCAGAGCGGCGATCTCTTCCGACACCCCTACCCTGTCAGCGAAAATGACGTCGTCACCGCCTTCATTCCCGCGCTGCTCAATACCAGCCGCGGCGCCCAGAACTTCGGCATTTACTACGTCCATACCGACGGCCGCCGCGAACTCCTCGCCTGGAACGCCTGGCGCTCCGGCAACCACCCGGTCGCGGTGCAGCCCCGCGCCGTCCCACCAACGCGGCCGT
Source organism: Lentisphaeria bacterium (assembly GCA_028706165.1). GTDB lineage: Bacteria > Verrucomicrobiota > Lentisphaeria > Oligosphaerales > Oligosphaeraceae > Oligosphaera. The sequence goes on from JAQWBY010000315.1 coordinate 2,770, forward strand.
CGTTGGTCGACTATCGCCAGGAAGACGGCACGTTCTACCTCCAAGACATCTACTACGGGCCGGGGCTGGCCGGCGTGACGCGCGGCGAAGTCAAAAGCCTCCGCGTCGTCGCCCTGGAGTTCCGCGCCGCCGGCGTCCGTAGCAACAGCAGCCGCGGCCCGGGCGGCAGCGCCCTGGTCTGCACACCCGTGGCCATCAACAACGGCTCCTGGGACGTCAAGCGCGTGCTGGGAACAACGCCTGTCTACGAAGACGGCTCGGCATTCTTCAAGGTACCGGCGCGCACACCGGTGTTCTTCCAGGCGCTGGACGAGCATGGCCAGGTCATCCAGACCATGCGCAGCTGGTCCACCCTCCAGCCCAACGAGGTCTTCGCCTGCATCGGCTGCCACGAAAACAAAAACGAGTCCATGCTCCCCACCCGCCCGCGCAGCATCGCCGGCGGCAAGGGCCCGCAGGCGCTCACGCCATTCTTCCCGGAACCGCGCGGTTTTTCCTATCTAAAGGACATCCAGCCCATCTGGGACCAGCATTGCGTGTCCTGCCATAAGTCAGTCACAACCAAGCCGGCCCCTCGCCCCACGCCCTCCGCGTCCTATTGCTACCCGGGCGATACCGTCAACGCCCTCTGCGATGACATGCTGCCAGATAACTCCTGCGACCATTCCATCCGCCGCATGACCTGGCATCCCCACCGCAACCGCCGCGAATGGGTGCAGTTTGACTTTCCCGAGCCCCGCAGCCTTGACAAGGCCCGCGTCTACTGGTTTGACGACGAGCCCATCAAGGGTGCCTGCCGCACCCCCGCGTCCTGGCAGCTGCTCTACCTGGACGCCGCCGACGGCCAGTGGCGCCCCGTCGTCACGACCGAGCCCTTCACCGTCCACAAAGACCGCTTCAACGCCGTCTCCTTCGCCGCCGTCACCACCCGCGCGCTGCGCATTGACGTGCAGCTGCAGGAACGCTACTCGTCCGGCGTCCTCGAATGGCAGGTGGCCGCACCCGGCGAAACATATCCCGACCTCACGAAACTCGACCTCAGCGCCACGCCCGTCGACGATCCCCAGGCCGGCCGCCGCTGGACGGCATCCTACGCGGCGCTGACCCGCAAAGGCCGCAGCAACAATCTCGTGAACTGGATTTCCTCCCAGACCGCGCCGCCCATGCTGCCACCGCGTTCCGGCGGCTCCACCCAAAGCAGCCTGCTGTCACTACTCCGTGACGGCCACCGCGGCGTTAAACTCTCGGCCCGCGAACTCGACACCATCGCCCTGTGGATCGACCTGGCCGTGCCCTTCTGCGGCGACTACCGTGAAGCCAATCTCTGGAATGACCAGGAAATGGCCAAATACGACCGCTACGAACGCAAACGGCAGCGCCTCGCCGCCCTCGAACGCGCCCACCTCGAGGCGTTCATCCGCCAGCAAACGGGCACGCCCTACCGTCTGCCCACCGGCTACAGCAACCTCGCCGTCAACCCCTACGCGAAATCCGACCCCACGTCCTTCCCCCAGGCCAGCAGCAACAGCTGCTGCCGCAATGACGATGCCTTCCACCCCGCCAACGTCATCGACGGCCGCAGCGAAAACAAAGGCCACGGCCACGCCTTTCCCTCCTGGGGCCCCGAACAAATCGCCGACCCGTGGCTCAAAATCGACTTCGGCGAAGAGGTCGAAATCGACTGCGTCGATATCTGGCTCCGCGCGGATTTCCCCCACGACGACGCATGGTCCGCAGCCGTCATCGAATGCTCCGACGGCTCGACCCTGCCCATCCAATTCACCAAAACCGCCGACCGCCAGTCCTTCCCCTTCCCGGCCCGCCGCCTGACCTGGCTCCGCTTGCGCGACTTCACGCCCAGCGAGCCCAAGGCCTGGCGCGCCATCAGCGAAATCGAAGCGTGGGGCCGCCGCCTGCA
>JAQWBY010000316.1 GCA_028706165.1 Lentisphaeria bacterium
ACGTCAAGGCTGAATGGCGCGTGTGCAGTCCGGAAACGGTCGGCGGCTTTACTGCGGCCGGGTACTTCTTTGCGCGTGAGCTTAAGGATGCGTTGCCGGGCATTGCCATCGGCTTGATCAATTCGTCGTGGGGCGGCACCCGCATTGAGCCGTGGACTACGCCGGCGGGTTTTGCGGGCGTGCCGGCACTCAAGGGCATTCACGACAAGCTCGTCCTCAAGGACCCCAGCAGCGAGCCATATAAAGAGGCCCTGAACAAGTACCTTGCCGAGTTGCAGGCGTGGACGGACGAAGCCCGCGGCTCACTGCAGAACCAGAGCGCGCTGAAGCCGGCGCCGGCCTATCCTGAGGCGCTGCGGCCGTATCACCTGAGCGCAAGTCCGCAGCAACAGCCGGCGACCTTGTACAACGCCATGATCAGCCCCCTGGTGCCCTACGCCATTCGCGGCGTCCTGTGGTATCAAGGCTGCTCCAACCTCGGCGACGGCATGATGTACTATGAGAAGAAGAAGGCGCTAATACAGGGCTGGCGTGAGATCTGGCAGCAGGGCGAGTTCCCATTCTATTTTGTGCAGTTGGCACCCTACAACTACGGCGATCCCAAGAATGGTTCAGACGTCATGGGCAGAATCTGGGAAGCCCAGGCCGCCTGCGAAAACATCACCGGCGTGGGCATGGCCGTGATCAACGACATTGGCAATCCGACGGACATCCATCCCCGCAACAAGCAGGATGTCGGCAAGCGCCTCGCGCTTATCGCGAAGGCCAAAACCTACGGTGTGCCCAACATCGTCTATTCCGGGCCGACTTTTGACCGCATGGTCCTCGAAGACAACGCCATCCGCGTGTTCTTCAAAAACGCTGATGGTCTCAGTACGCGCGATGGCCAGGCACCGAACTGCTTTGAGATTGCTGGACCGGAGAACGATTTCACAGTCGCCAACGCCGTGATTGACGGCCAGAGCGTCGTGCTCAGCCACCCGGAAGTCAAGGCGCCCTGCGCCATGCGTTTCAGCTGGCACAAGTACTCCGTCCCGAACTTGGTCAATGCCGCCGGGTTGCCCACTGGGGCGTTCCGCGCCGGTGAAGTGCCCAAGGTCGATTACCTGGCCATCAAGATTCCCGAAGCCAAGGATTACCAGCTGGTCTACGATCTTGATATCGGCAAGGGCGGCAACAAGATCGTCTATGATGTCGATGAGTCCAAAGCCTTCACCGGGAAGTTCGACCGCGTGGCGTATTTTCTGGAACTGCAAAAGGCCGAGGAGGGCGTCCGTTACGCATACGCATCCATGGACGCCTTTACCGACGATATCAAGCTGATCGGCGTGCCAACGGGCGAGAACAAAGCCAATTTCACCCTTAAGGTTAACAACCTGACGGTGATATCCAACGTCGACGGCATTGTCAATGGTGAGATGCTGCAGGACAGCGGCTGCATTGAGTTCTACCCGAACAACTACGGTCCGACTAACGCCTCGAACATACCCAACGCATCCAACGACGTGTGGGATTTTGGTGACCAGGCATCAGCGAACGTGCCGGTTGGTCATGGCGCCATGCAAGTGCACAACTACGCAGCAAAGCAGACCATCTTTGCTTACAACAGCATGCGTTCGGGGACGAATGCCGATCTGGGCATTGGCAACAGCTCACCCCGGGCCGGCAAGGAGAACACCAAGCAAACCCGCGACTGGACATTCCACAACAACGGCGGCGACTACCGCGTCAAGCGCCTGCGGGTGCTCGTCCGCCCCGTGAAATGACCACGCGCTAGTAGAGACGCGCCGCGTTGCCCGGCATGATTGCGGCCACGCGGCGCATTGCTCCCTATTTCACTCACGTCACAATTGAGGAGGACCTTGCCATGACAGAACAAGCCATTGCCTTGCTGTTGGCGCCGGGATTTGAGGAGATCGAGGCAGTGACGCCGATAGACGTTCTGCGTCGCGCCGGCTTTACCGTGAAAGTCGCCGCCGTTGGCGGCAACAAAGGTACGGTCGTTGGCGCCCACGGCATCCCAGTCGTCTGCGATTGCGAAGTGAGCGACCTGAAGGCCGCAGCGCTGCAGATGGTCATTCTCCCCGGCGGCCTGCCCGGCGCGACCAATCTGGCGGCCAGCGCGGCCGTCTGTTCGCTGGTCAAAGCCGTCCACGACCAAGGCGGTTGGGCTGCGGCCATCTGCGCGGCGCCGCTGGCGCTGCAAGCAGCCGGGGTATTGGCTGACCACGCCTACACCTGCTACCCGTCGGTTGAGCAGAAAATCGGCGGAAAATACAGCGGCAAGCGCGTTGAGAAAGACCGGCGGGTCGTCACTGGCTGCGGCCCTGGCGCGTCGTTGGAATTCGCATTGGAGCTCGTGCGCTGCCTGGGTAAGCGCGATATCGCTGACCAGCTTGCCAAGGGCATGCTCGTCGGCTAAGGAGCCCGTCAGCTTTCGCCGCGGCGCGTGAGGGGCAGGGGGCGGAGGATGGTCTCAATGGCTTCGGCGGCGCAGCGCAGGCCGAAAAGCGCTGGCATGTAGGAGATGGTGCCCAGCGGCCGCCGCTCGCCGACTTGTTCGCGGTCGCTGCCGATAAACTCGCCATTTTCCAGCCGCACCGGGCCCTCCGGCGAAAAAACCACTCGGATGCCGCTGCCGACGCCTAGTTTTTTTAGCTGTTTGCGAATCACCTTCGCCAGCGGGCAGCCGTAGCTGTCGGCGATATCCGCCACGCGGATATCGCCGGCGTGCAGCTTGTTGGCGGCGCCCATGCTGGAGATGACGGGTATGCCGGCCTGCAAGCACGCCGCGAGCAGGGCCAGTTTGGGCGGTCGCTCGTCAATGGCGTCAATGATCACATCCCAGGGGCCATCGGCGACGCATTGCGCGGCGGTGGTGGCGTCCAGACGTTCATTTCGTACGCAGAGATCGGCATCCGGCGCGATATCGCGCAGTCTGGCGGCCATGGTCTGGGCTTTATCTTGGCCGACGGTGCTGTGGAGCGCGTGCAACTGGCGGTTGATATTGCTGGGGCGGATGAGGTCGTAGTCGATCATGGTGAGGTGTCCGACGCCGCCGCGCACGAGCGCCTCGGCAGCCCAGGAACCGACGCCGCCGACGCCGGCGAGCAGCACCCGCGCCTGCCGCAGCAGCGCCACGCCGTCTTCGCCGACCAGCAGGCGCAGTCGCGAGAATTCTTCGCTGGGGCTGTCATTGCTCATATCGTCATCCCTTTCCAGACTACGAAATGGGCGGCGGTCGCGGTGAACGCAACCGCCGCCCTGGCGTATTTTCTGGTGCTATATGACGCCGTCTTTAGTCGCTGTTCAGGCGTGTTCGAGGGCGAGGGTTTCGGTGACGCGGTCGCAGACTTGGGTGGGGCCGAAGTACTGGATGGGTCCGGGATAGACGTATTCGACGCCGGCGCCCCACGCATCGCGGTTGGCGGCGAAGGTCTTGAAGGGCTTGCCGTCGAGCTCGACGAGGGCCTTGCGGATGACCGGCACGTCTTTGCCGTGACGGCGTTCGATGTTCATCATCATGGTCAGGGGAATACCGCCGGCGGCCCATTCGCTGGCCGGCGCATAGACGTTGCGCACCGACGCCATATAGCCGGTCTTGCCCGCGCCCAGCAGCGCTGCCGCCGTGTAGCCCAGGCTGTAGCAGTAGTCGGCATCAAAATTCGACGGCGCGGCGCAGCGGCCTTCGTAGCCGAAGAAATGCGCTTGCGAGCTGAATTTTACGGCTTTTTCGCGGCCGGCGTTGATCTTCGCCAGCTGTTCTTCGATCATGACGATGAGCAGCTTTTCGGTTTCGATCTTCGAGACTTGGACATTGCCGTGGGGGTCGCGGTCGCCGAGCAGCTGGGATTTGATCATGGCCGGCAGGGACTTGAAGGCGCCGGCGGCGGCCGCGCTGAGGCGCTGGGCCACGAAGTCGATCTTTGCGCTCATGTCAGCCTGGGCATTGAAGGCGGCCTCTTCCTTGGCGAGGAGGTCGTTGAGTTCCGCGATCAGCACGTTCATTTCGGGGATGAATTCGATGAGGCCTTCCGGGATGAGCACCACGCCGAAGTTCATCTTGGCGTCGGCGCGCTTCACCACCAGGTTGGTCAGGTCGGTTACGATGTCCTGCAGGGACAGCTTTTTGGCGGCGACTTCTTCGGATATGATGCAGGCGTTGGGGTGGGTCTGCAAGGCGCATTCCAGGGCGATGTGGGAGGCCGAACGGCCCATCAGCTTGATGAAATGCCAGTACTTGCGGGCCGAATTGGCGTCGCGCATGATATTGCCGATCAGCTCGGCATAGACCTTGGTGGCGGTATCAAAACCAAAGGACACTTCGATCCACTCGTTCTTCAGATCGCCGTCGATGGTCTTCGGGCAGCCGATGACGCGAATGCCGGTTTTTTCCGTCAGCATGTATTGCGCGAGGGTGCAGGCGTTGGTGTTGGAGTCGTCGCCGCCGATGACGATGATGGCGGTGATGCCGTGCTTCTTGCAGTTGGCGGCCACTTGTGCAAACTGCTCGGTCTTTTCCAGCTTGGTGCGGCCGGAGCAGATCATATCAAAGCCGCCGGTGTTGCGATAGCTGTCCACCAGCTCTTCGGTGATCATGATGTACTTGTCGTCGATGAGGCCGCTGGGGCCGCCGAGGAAGCCGAAGAGCTGGCTGTCGGGATTGAGGCCCTTCAGGCCGT
>JAQWBY010000317.1 GCA_028706165.1 Lentisphaeria bacterium
GTTGTCGGCGATGGTGCCTTGTTGGTTTTGCGGGGTGCGCTGGTGGACGAGCTGCTGGAGTGGCACGGGCGCTTGGAAGCTGCCGGTGGCGGCTTTTTCGTGGCTGCTGTTGACGACCAGTAGCCAGGTGTCACCGTCCTTGCCGTAGAGGCGGTAGGCCAGTTCGGGCGCGGAGTCGGCCGTCGGGGCAATGGGCAGGGCTGTGTCGGTGGCCAGGAGGACATCTTCGACGTTTTTGAGCTCAGCGGCGACCTGTTTGACCTCGTCCCAGCGTTTATCGAAGGGATCGACGAGATCGGGGCGCAGGGCTCGGCCGCCGTCAGCGATGGTCTTGCCCATGCGGCCGAGGTCGAACCACGAGTAGAAGACCATGCCATTGGCGCCGCCGGCGACGCACATCCAGGCCATGGCGCGCATTTCGGCCAAGGTTGGGGGGCGGCAGGCGGCGATTTCTTCTTCGGTGCGTCCGTAGCCCTTCCAGTAGGCCGCCCAGTTGAAAATCTGTGGCACCATCCAGACGGCGTGGGCGCCGAAGACGCCTTTGGCGGTACGTTGGGTCCAGTCCAAGGCGCGGGCTGGGGTGGTGGTTGGGATTGGGTAGGGGTCGGTGCCGATGACATCGAAGCTGGGAATGTACTCGCGGACTTCGTCCACCTGGTAGAGCACGACCCAGGAGGGGCGACCGGGGTCGAGGGTTTCGACGAGATCGCGGTGGGCACTGAGTTCGGGTAGGCGGACCAGGGGCATTTCGTCGTTGATGTACCAGGCCATGATGGCGGGGTGGTCTTTGAGATTGTTGATGGTCGCCGTGACCTTGGCTACGCCTTCTTCGGCAGTTTTGGTGCTGCCTTTGTTGGCGTAGAAGTCTTTGACGCTGTAGATGACCTTGATTTTGGCCTCGTGGAGTTTGTCGAGGACTTCGCGTTTGAGGCCCGAGTAGGGCATGATGCAGTTGAAGGCGCTATCTTTGAGGTAGGCGATATCCTGGTCATTGCAGCCGCTGAAGTAGAGACCGATGGGGAAAAATCGCTGGCCATCGAGGATCAGTCGTTGATGGCGGTCGATGTAGGCCTTGCGTTCCGGCATGGCGGCGACGCGGCGGATGGTCAGTGAGCGGCTGACCTGCACCTTGGTGGTGGGCGTAGTGGCAGTGATTTGCACCTTGTAGTCGCCAGGAGCGAGGTCGGCGGTCGGGATGACGAAGACCAGGGTGTCGTTTTCGACTCGGGTGGGCTGATAGCTTGTTTGGCTGCCATCGGGCGCGGTGATGACCAGTGGCTGGTCCTTCAGATCCTCACTACGGACGGCAGAGGACACATTGACGCCGACGAAGACGGTGACGGGCGTGCCGTCGGTGACGTGCCGGTAGTGGTCGGTGGTCATTTGGCTGAGTGGTGGTGGCTCCCATGCTTCCAGGAAGACATCGTCAAACCACGCCTGGCCGGTGCTGCCTTTGCGGGCGTAGCAGGTGATATCGAAGGACGCGGCCTTATCGGGGATTTTTTTGATAAAGCCCTCGACGATTTTCCACTCGCTGTTGGTGTCTTTCATACCGCTGGGGTAGTTTCCGCCGAGGAATTTGCCATTGGCGTCGTTCCACTGCACGCAGATAGTCGGTCCGCCGCCCTTCATGCCGCTGCTTTTGACCCAGCAACCGAAGCGGTATTCCTTGTTTTTGTCCATGGTGATTTTTTGTGAGCAGAGGACGTATGGCGTGGTATCGGCGTGGTTGAAGTGCAGGCTTGCTTGGCCGCTGTGGGCGGTACTGCGGTCGATGCTGTAGTAGGGCGCTCGGCCATGCCAGTGGCTGATGCTGCCGTCTGCGGCCTGGTCCTCAAAACCCGGGTTGCGGAGGAGTTGCGGGGGCGCGTCGGCGGCGAGTAGGGCTGATGTGGCCAGTGATAGTGCCAAGGCGATTCGTTTCATCATGGGTTCTCCGGGGAGTGGGCAACTTGGGATGTGGGAATACGGCGTCGCCAATCAGGCGTTGGCGTTATTCCACGCGGTCATGCCGCCAATGAGGGTGAAGACATCGTCATAACCCATGGTCTTGAGGATACTGCCGGCGATATTGGCGCGGTAGCCCGAGGCGCAGACCACGGTGATGTGGGCAGCTATGGGCAGATCGACCTTTTTCTGGATGATTTGGCCGATGGGGATATGCTTGGCGCAATCGATATGGCCGACGTTCCATTCGGCATCGGTGCGCACATCGATGACGACGTGGTCGGGGTATTTTTGCAGGACGCGTTTGAGACTAGCCGGTGAGATTTGTGGCAGGTGGTTGAGCGGTTTTGCTTTTGCGGCCCAACTGCTGATGCCATCGCCGATATAGCCGATCAGGCGGTCATAGCCGGCGCGGCGGTAGATGTAGGCGGCGTCCTGGGCGCGGGCGGGGCTGTCGGCGACGACGATGATGTCGGTGTCGGCGGGAATAACCATGCCGAGCCAGTTGACGGATGCGGGCGTGAGGCCAATGTTGACGGCGCCCTCGATGTATGCGGCGCCGAAGGCGCTGGGGACGCGGGTGTCGACAATGCGGGCGCCACGTTTGATGGCTTCTTCGACCTGCTGGATGGGCATGGCTGCGAAGGGCGCGGCCTTGGCCAATGGTGCGGGACCTTGGCGGTTTTTGTTGACCATCACGGCGAAGTTGTCTGGCCGCGCCTGGAATTCCTTGGTCATGGCTTCGTGGAATTGCGCGAAGGGCATTTTGAGTAGCGGGTTATTGCGGCGTTCGAAACCGAGGGTGGACATGGGTTTGGCGCTCATGCCTTTGCCGCAGAGGGAGCCCTCGCCGTGTGCCGGGTAGACCTCGGTCCAGTCTGGGAAGCGTTCAAGTTTTGTGTTGAGACTGTGGTAGAGGTTTTTGACTTGTTCTTCGAGCAGATCGGCGCCGGCCAGGTCGGGTCGGCCGATATCGCCGACGAAGAGCAGGTCGCCGGTGAGGAGTGCGAAGACATCCTCGGACCGTCCGTGGTCGGTGACGGCGAGGGTGACGGAGTTTGGCGTATGGCCGAAGGTCTCGATGATTTCGATTTCGCCGGCGCCGAAACGGAAATGATCGCCCTCGTGTAGGTCTTTGTGCGGGTAGGCGGCTTCAACACCGGGGTGCACGTAGATGTCGGCGCCGGTGCGGGCGGCCAGTTCGCTGCTGCCGGTGAGGTGGTCGGCATGCAGGTGGGTATCGAAAATGTGGGTGATGCGCAGGCCATTTTCCTGCGCGGTCTGGAGGTAGCGATCGACATGGCGTTCGGGGTCGACGACGCAGGCAACGCCGGCGGCCGGACAGCCGATCATATAGGACAGACAGCCCAGACCTTCGACCTTGAATTGTTGAAACAGCATACTCGTTCCTCCTTTGCTGATGTTGAGCGCCAATGGGTGGAGACATGGTTCCAACGGAATCGGGGAAGCTTGACGCGGGGGCGGCGTCCCTGTGGGCGACAGCTACAATACCCTAGTGTTAAGACTAATTTTCATGTTGGGTTAGGTAAGTATATGGGTGGGGGTGCGGATAGTGGTCTTTTTGTATCATGGCATGAGGAGGTAATCGGCGATAGCGCGGTAGAACGTGGTGACGGCGAGGATGGCGCAGTGTCGCCCGGCGGCGGGGTCGCATTCGCCGCTGCGGATGATGTCGCCGGCGCTGATGGCGAGAGCGTCGGTGATGGCTAGGCCCTTGGCTCGGCGGGCGACGGCTTGGGCGCTGGCGCGGGTATTGCCGCAGCCTTCGGTGTAGTAGCGGATATCGACGATGCGGTCGTTCTGGATGTAGAGATAGAATTCCATTTCATCGCCGCAGCCGCCCTTGATGACAGCGGCGGCAGTGGGGTCATTCATGCGGCCGAAAAGGAGGTCGTCTTCGGGTGGGCGTGGGCTGTTTTCGGGGTGTGTGCTGTTGGTCATGGTGCGCTCCTGAGAGACAGCAGACTGGGGGAAGGGCCGGGCTGCTCCTTGTGGTGTTTTACTGGCCGCTGATGGTCGGGTGGATGGTGACGACTGGCTGCTCGCTGTTGCCATCATTGAGGTAGAGGAAGACCGCGCCGCTGCCGAGTTCGTGTTTGCAGATGACGCGATTGAGGCCATCGCGGGGCGTGATGGTGACGACGCCTTGCTTATCTTTGGTCAAGGCTTGGCCGTTCAGGAAGAGCACTTTCGCGTTTGAACGCAGGCGGATAGGCCCGGCAGCTGCCGGTGTGAATTCAACGATGGCGGCGAAGGGCTTTTTGAGCTCGCGGAGTTTGCGGTCTTTGACGGCGGTGTTGATGAGCCCCACGGCGGCGGCGTCTTGGGCGGGATGTGTTGGCAGGACGTCGGCGCCGGGGATGACGGGCGCGTTGCCGGGGGTGGACAGTGCGGCCAGATCGCAGTCGTCGGGGACGGGGAAAAGCACGCAGGCGCAGTCGGTGACGCTCGCCGGGGCGTTAGCGGCAGGCGGCGTGAAGAGATTAGCGTAGAGGCGGCCGCGGCGGCCATTGGCGCTGAAGTCGAGTCTGGCGGCGTAGTAGGCCCGGTCGAATTGGAAGCGGCTGGCGCGGTTGGGTTCAGCTTGTTTGGCGGTGAAGATGGTGGATTCCCCGGGGGCGAGGGACGCTTTGTCGCTGCGGAGGGTCAGTTTTGGCCATTGTGGGGGGAAGAAGAAAGTCGCCTGCAGGTCCTGCATGGTTTCGGTGCCGG
>JAQWBY010000318.1 GCA_028706165.1 Lentisphaeria bacterium
CCAGGGCGACTCGTCCATGAAACGGCGCTTCGGCGGCGCCGGGCTGGGCTTGAGCATCGTCAAAACACTGATTGATCTGCTGGGAGGCAGCATCAGCTTCACCAGCGAGCCCGGTCACGGCGCGCGCTTCGTCGTCAGTATCCGCATGAAAAAACAACAGCCGGCAGTGCCGCCACGCGAACCTCTGCCGCCCGTGCTGACGGATCGCTCGGTGCTCATCGTGGTTGCCAATGAGCACGCGCGGCAAGCGCTTCAGGATTGCTTGAGTGCCAGAGGGCTGGCCGCCGCCGCCGTCGCCGACATGACTGCGGCAACCGCCCGGCTCGAACTCGCACGGGAAAAGGGCAAGCCCTGCCACCTCGCCATCGTCGACTGTGAGTTTCTCGCCAAACATGACGACGACGACCATGCCCCTGTAAGCTCGCCCCCGTGGAGCGACGTCGCCCTCGTCGTTCTCTGCCGGCTCCAGGAACGTCATAAAATCCAGCACTTCTTCGGCCCTGACCCGCGACAGATGCTGGCCAAACCTGTGCGCTGTGGCGAGCTCTGGCAGGCGCTGCTTAATGCCACCGGGCAGCAAAACGCGAAACGCGGCGCCAACGCCGGCTGCTCGGAATCATCTGCCGCAGCCGCACCAGCGCCATGCCGCACGCCATCGGCGGAATCAGCAGCCACCAGCGCAGCAGACATCCTGCTGGTTGAGGACAACGTCGTCAATCAGAAGGTCGCCTTGGCCATCATGAAAAAACTTGGCTATGCCGCTGACGTAGCCGCCAACGGCCTTGACGCCATCAACTGCCTCAAACGCCAGCACTACCGCTTGGTATTCATGGATATCCAGATGCCCGAAATGGACGGCCTGGAGGCCACGCGGCTGATCCGCAACCCCAACACCGCCGTGCTTGACCACGACGTGGTCATCATCGCCATGACCGCCCACGCCGTTCAAGGCTACCGGGAAAGCTGCCTGGGCTCGGGCATGAACGACTACGTCACCAAGCCCATCACGCCAGAACAAATCCGCGACATTCTCGAACGCTGGCTGCGCTGAAGGGAATGCGCGTGGGGTGTGAACTTACCCCACGCGCTGGCGACTTCCCCTCACCGTTTCCGCGCCTGAGCTTTCTCCAAGCATTTTAGAGTTTTGTCGACGGTGGGATAATCGCGGAAAAGAAAAACGCGGTCGGCGAATGCTGGTTCTGTCTTGAGCTCCTCTGCCATGGCTGGGTCCTGCCGACAGAGCGACCGGTCCACGCCCAACAACAGCGGCAGGGCCGGCAGCCGGCGCAAATAGTCCAAGCGTTCGCGCAGCGGCCCGGAATGCCAACGGTGGAACAACTCCAGATGCATCAGCACACCGTCGCTGTTGGCAAAACTTAGGTCGGGAAAAATCAGCTCGTTGCCCGGACCGGCCAGAAACGGCGTGTGCGTGACAATCGTCCACGCGTTGACCGTGTCAGCAAAATGACGGTGAAAGAGCTTGATCTCGTCCGGCACATAGGCCGTAAAATTATGGTAGTGGTTGACCAAGCCGCTGCTTTCGTCCAGGACCAGCTCGCGCGTTCGCTCTTTCCACTCGACTTCCGTGCGCAGCTGCCAGCGGGCCAAGGCACAAACCGCTGGAAAAAAACATGCCAGCTGCAAGCCATAGCGCTTGCTCTCCGTGACTATACTCGCCGGGCCCTCAATCCGCGCCCGCAATAGCGCCCCCTTGGCGAAAATGCCCGCTGCGGCAGAGTCCACCGCGCCGTCGTCGGTCAGCGGGGATTCCTTCGCGGCGTCATCGCCGGACAAGCGGCAGAGGAGGCGGAAGAATTTGAGGTACTTGAAGAGGCGACGGAGCTTGGCCGCATCGCTGGCTTCGACGCCGAGTTCCATCGCCGACGCCCGCAGCAGCAGGCCCTGCACTAGCCCGCAATTGTAACGCTCCAGCAGCTGCCGCGCCGTCAGGTCCTTGAAGGCGCGCAAGCGATCGTTCTCCGGCAAATCTGCGTAGAGCCGGTCTTCGGCCAGCAGCGGCTCTTCCGCAGCGACCAGGGCCAGACGACGGCGATACTCGTCCTCCGTTAGGCGCTCCGGGCTGCGCAGTAACTGCGCGGCCTGGGCGAAGAGCCGACGGCGGGCCGCCGGGTAGTCGTAGTCGTCGCCGGTGGCAAATTCCGCCTGGTCATCGACGATTTTCTTCAGGCCTTTGGCCAGAATGACATCCCTGGCGCCTTTGCAAATGGGGTCGGTCATCTCGTCGATATCGCAGCGTCGCGGCCCGTCCGGCAGCCGATACGGCTCCAGCAGATCGCCGGCCAGGGCCAGCGCTTCGGGGTCGTCGACGGGCACGAACTGCGGTTTCAGGCGGCCGCGATCAATGCGACAACGAATCAGGTCTTTCGTAAGCACGGTGTTGGCGTCTCCGGTTGCTGACGTAGCATTCAGCGGTGTCAGCACTGATCAGTTCATAAAGCACGGCTTGTTTGCCCGCCACTGGGCGCAGAATACGCCCGAGGCGCTGCACGTGCTCGCGAATGCTGCCGCTGCCGGACACCACGATGCCGACGCTGGCCTCGGGAACGTCCACGCCCTCGTTGAGGACCTTACTGGTAACCAGCACCGGCAATTCGCCGGCACGAAAGGCTCCCAGCAGCTCCCGCCGTTCGGCAATCTTCGTGTGGTGGGTAATGACCGGCAGAACGAAGCGCTGGCCAATCTCGTAAGCCGTCTGGTTGTCAGCAGTGAAGATGAGTACCCGCTCGCCGTGGTGTTCCTGCAGCAACTCCCAGATCTGCCGCAGCTTGGCCCGCCCGGCCTGCGCGATGTGCCGCTGACGCAAAAAAGCGCGCAGGGCCTCACGGCCGCCACGCTGACGTGCACAGGCAATCAAGAATTGACTCCAGCCCTTGGCACTGGCCAAATTGATCCGCTGGGCGCGCAAAAAATTCACATAGACGGCGCGAGTCGCGGCGTATTCCTCCGCCTCGTCGGGATCCAGCGTGACGCCCACCCGCTCCGTGCGGTACGGCGACAGGACGGCGCCCTCCATTTCATCGATGTCGCGCCGATAACAAATCGGCCCCAGCAGGTCGTCGAGGACCTCATCTGCGCCGTCGTTGCGCTCGGGCGTCGCGGTCAGCCCCAGTCGGAAAGGAGCAATGGCGAAGCGCGCCAGCAGCTGGTAGGCCGGCCCGGGAAGATGGTGGCATTCGTCTACGACCAACAGCCCAAAACGCTTGCCAATAAACTCCATCATTATGGCCGCCGAGTCGTAGGTGCTCACGGTGAGGTCGCGGATGTCCTTGCTGCCGCCGCCAAGCAAGCCAATGTCCTGCCCGAAGGTCGTCGCCAACTGCGATGCCCACTGCTCCATGAGATCAAGCGTCGGCACCACCACCAGCGTGGTGCGCGACGCGCGCGCTATGGCCAGCTGGGCAACAAAGGATTTGCCCGTGCCCGTCGGCAGTACCACCACGCCGCGGCAGTCTGCCTGCACCCACGCGTGCAACGCGTCGCGCTGATAATCCCGCGGCTCGGGACCAGCATTCAGTTGCAGCGCGAGTTTGTCATAGCCGCGTGCCTGGTCATCATAGGCAACCTGCCGGGTGTGAAGCAAACGTAGCACCGCCGCGTAGGCCATGGCCTCCGCGCGCCACGCATGTATGCGCTCGTCGTACTGACAGTGGTCGGAGAGGGGAAGATCAGTATCCGCAGGCGCCGCCACAATCAGCGTGCCGTCCTGAAAACTCAGTTTGATGGGACTGCCTGCCATGCCTAGGCCAAGGGCAAGGCCACGTCGACCTTGCACAGTTTGTCGTGAATGTCCAATATGGGCGACGACAGCGCACCGCCACATTCCGTCACCAGACGGCAGACCGAATACTTGGCACTGCGCTCGTTGTAGGTCTGTATCCACGTGGCCATGCGCGCCGCGTCGGCGGCGCTATAGGGGAAACGCACGCCAGCCGGATACGCCAGCCGCAGGCGCGCGGGCTTCGGCGTCAAACGCGCCCGAAAACAATTCTGCTGACGACACAGCAAGGCGTAACGTTCATCAACCGCAAAGGCCTTGCACAACTCGTCCATATACGCCGATTGCGGCGGTATCCGCGCACCACCAACCACCACCCGCAAACCCAGCTTCGTTTCGTATATGCGGTAGCGCAAATGCGAGAAGGCCGACATCCGTGCCGTCAATTGCACGCGATCAAGCGCTTTCTGACGCAACCTCGCAACATCGTCCGAGGCCTTCCCGGAATACGCAATAGCCAAAAAAAGACGCGAGAAAATGGACGGCGATTCCACTGGCGCGTTGAAATCAATATCCAGAAAGACGTGGTCTTCAGAATTCAACACCAGCGCGCCATAGCGGTTGCGGGTAATGACGTTGTGCTCGTCAAGCACTTTGACGACCTCTTCGCAGATCGGCCGCTGGTACTCATCGGCGGTGGCGCCTTCAGCGAAAAAAGCCCTGATCTGTTCGCGGCGCGCCTCGCTGAGCGAATCAGCATGGCGACGCATTTCAGCCAAATAGAGAAAGCGCTGGTCCAGTTTTTGCTTGGCGTCTTCGACAGAGACATCCGAACCGGCCCGGGTCGTTATGGCCACGCGGTCAATCCTGCGGGTTTCCTGGCACCAGTACGCGTATACTTTCACTGCAGTCCCTTCCCCACCAGTAACCTTACTTTCACCAC
>JAQWBY010000319.1:0-1500 GCA_028706165.1 Lentisphaeria bacterium
TGCTGCTGCTGGAAGCCCCACTTGTTTATGAAGTTAGTGAGAGCATTACGTCGTAGGTTTTCAGATGGTTCCGATTGTTTGCGAATGAGAGACTACGAGCTGAAAGGAGTGCCGTCATGCTGATGAAAGCCGTTTTTCCGTCGAAGTACCTCCAGGGTGCCGGGGCATTGACTGAACTGCCGGCGTTGTGCGCGGCGTTGGGCACACGCGCCATGATTCTGGCATCGCCGACGGCCGCTAGCAAAGTCCTCGCCAAGGCCGGTGTCGATTGGGCGGCCAAAGGTATCGCCATCGAGGTCTTCCAGGGCGAATGCTGCGAGGAAGAACTTGCGCGGGTGGCGGGGCTCATCAAGCGCCAGAAGGTCGCTGTGCTCGTCGGCATGGGCGGGGGCAAGACTATTGATACAGCGAAGATTGCTGCGGACCGCGCGCGCATCGCCGTCGTGGTGGTGCCAACCATCGCGTCCACCGACGCGCCGACCAGCGGCTGCGCTGTCCTCTACAGTAAGGACGGCATATTCGATAAGGTGTTCTACCAACGCAGCAATCCCGATGCCGTGCTGGTTGATACCGCCGTGATTGCGGCAGCGCCGACGCGCTTCCTGGTGTCCGGCATGGGCGATGCCCTGGCGACCTGGTTCGAAGCCCAGTCGTGCGTGCGCACAACCTCGGTCAATGAATGTGGTGGCCTCTGCACGGCCGCCGGCCTGAGCATCGCCAGGCTTTGCTACGACACGCTCCTCAGCTATGGCGATGCCGCGCGCATCGCCAACGACCAGCACGTGGTGACGCCGGCGCTGGAACGCATCGTCGAGGCCAATATCCTCCTCAGCGGCCTGGGCTTCGAAAGCGCGGGTCTCGCCGCCGCCCACGCCATCCATAATGGCCTTACGGCGCTCCCGGAAACCCACGCCTTCTACCACGGCGAAAAGGTTGCTTTCGGCGTTCTCGCCGGCCTGCAACTCAGCGATGCCGCGCCGGCTGATGTTGATGCGGTCTATGGTTTCTGCGAAAAAGTCGGTCTGCCGACGACTTTCGCCGCCCTCGGTCTGGCCAAGGTCACCCCGAAAGCGCTTGCCAAGGCCGCGGCCATGGCTTGCGCACCGGAGCAGTCCATTCACCATGAGGCGGGGACCATTACCCCCGAAAAGACCCTCGCCGCCATGATCGCCGCCGACGCTATCGGCCGCAGCCGCCAGTAGCGGTAGCTTCGCGAGGGGGAGGAAGGGCCAATGGTACTTCCTCCCCCTCGCGCTCCCTCTCTATCCCCTCTTTTTTCTCACGCGAAGGCGCGAAGACGCGAAGAAGAAGAATGGCGGCCTGTCTTGCCGCTGCGCGGCAATTCACGCCGCCGGGTGGAAGGCGCGAAGGCAACGTGTCGGGGCGGACCGGCGTGTCCGCCCCTCTTTTTTTCTCACGCGAAGGCGCGAAGGCGCGAAGAAGAAGAATGGCGGCCTGTCTTGCCGCTGCGCGGCAATTCACGCCGCCGGGTGGAAGGCG
>JAQWBY010000319.1:1600-4676 GCA_028706165.1 Lentisphaeria bacterium
ACGTGTCGGGGCGGACCGGCGTGTCCGCCCCTCTTTTTTTCTCACGCGAAGGCGCGAAGGCGCGAAGAAGAAGAATGGCGGCCTGTCTTGCCGCTGCGCGGCAATTCACGCCGCCGGGTGGAAGGCGTGAAGGCAACGTGTCGGGGCGGACCGGCGTGTCCGCCCCTCTTTTTTTCTCACGCGAAGGCGCGAAGACGCGAAGAAGAAGAATGGCGGCCTGTCTTGCCGCTGCGCGGCAATTCACGCCGCCGGGTGGAAGGCGCGAAGGCAACGTGTCGGGGCGGACCGGCGTGTCCGCCCCTCTTTTTTTCTCACGCGAAGGCGCGAAGGCGCGAAGAAGAAGAATGGCGGCCTGTCTTGCCGCTGCGCGGCAATTCACGCCGCCGGGTGGAAGGCGCGAAGGCAACGTGTCGGGGCGGAGCGGCGTGTCCGCCCCCAGGCTAGACCGACAGACTATGGCGCCTTGTTGCCAGTAATGCGGACGAGTTTGAGCGCTGTCGTGCCAGTAATGCGGACGAGTTTGAGTGCTGTCGTGCCAGTAATGCGGACGAGTTTGAGTGCTGTCGTGCCAGTAATGCAAACGAGTTCTTGCGCTGTCGTACCACTTATGCAAACGAGTTTTGGTGGTGTCGAGCCGGTAAAGCGAACGATATCTGATGTCTGCGGGATTGGGGGAGCCTTGGTATCGGGGAGGCAAAAAGCCGGGCCTGGTCGGGGTGGAGGGTCCGACGTAGGCCCGGCTTGGTTGGAGGCGTTTGTCGCGTTACGCGTTGAGCGCCGCGTGCTTCGATGGTGCCGCCGCGGCGACATTGGCGTCACGCAGCGTTCAGCGCGTTGCGCTTATTTGGCGACGGCGCTGCGGAGGCGCTTGACGACTTCGGCGCGGAGGGCTTCGAAGCTGCATTTTTCCATGATAGTGCCATCGACGTTGGCGGTAGGTCCGCGGTCGCAGCGTTCGTGGCAGAAGGTCGCTTTGATGGCGATTTGGTCTTGGAGGTTATTTTCCTTGAGGAAGTCGGTGAGTTGCTGGAGGAGTTGCTGCGAGCCGCGTTTGAAACAGCTGGTGCCGACGCAGATAGTGACGGGCAGTTTTTCCTGTGCATCGTCGCTACCACTGACCAGCACGTCTTCGTCCTGGATGCGTTTACGGCTCTGGTAGTGGGTATGGAGCAGCTCGTGGGCCTTGTGGCTGTTGGGTTCGCCGAGGATGTCCTCATAGGCAGCTTTGACGTAGGGGTTGTCTTCCGAGCTGTGCAGTTGCATGTTGCGGTCGGCACGGTAGAGGCCGGCGGCGCGTTGTTTGCGGGTTTCCATGCCGACATAGACGGGCTGGCCGGCACCACCGACGCAGCCGCCGGGGCAGGCCATGACCTCAATGAGATCGACATCGGCTTTGCCGGCCTTGACTTCATCGCAGATTTTGCGGGCATTGCTGAGACTGTGGACGACTGCGACGCGGACCTTCACGTCGCCGATGGTGATTTCAGCGCGGCGGTAGCCGTCGTCGCCGCGGACATCTTTGAATTCGACGTTGGCGAGGTTTTTGCCGGTGAGCTTTTTGTAGGCGTAGCGGAGGGCGGCTTCACTGACGCCGCCAGTGACGCCGAAGATGACGCCGGCGCCGGTTTTGAAGCCGAGAGGCAGATCCATGGCCTCGGGCTCAATGGCATTGAAGTCGATGCCGGCGCCCTTGATCATCTGGATGAGCTCCTGGGTGGTGAGGACCACTTCGGTCTCGCGGTCGCCGTCGCGGCCGAATTCGGGGCGCTGGGCTTCGAATTTCTTGGCGGTGCAGGGCATGATGGAGACGATCTTGACCTTATCGCGGGGCACCTCGAAGAGCTTGGGCAGCATTTCTTTGGCCATGGCGCCGAACATCGCCTGGGGCGAGCGGCAGGACGATAAATTGGGTAGCAGTTCGGGATAGAACTGCTCGGCGTACTTGACCCACGCGGGGCAGCATGACGTGAACTGGGGCAGGGTGCCGCCGGCGGTGACGCGGCGCAGGAATTCCTCGGCCTCTTCGACAACGGTGAGGTCGGCAGCGAAGGTGGTATCGAAGACGGCGGCGAAGCCGAGTTGTTTGAGGGCGGCGGTGATTTTGCCGGTGACGTCGGTACCGACGGGCATGCCGAAGGCTTCACCGACGCCGACACGGACGGCGGGGGCGATGGTGGCGACAGTTTTATACTCGGGGGTGTCCAGCAGCTCCCAGGCCTTGCTTACTTCATTTTTGGGAATGATGGCGCCGGTGGGGCAGATGCGGGCGCACTGGCCGCAATAGATGCACTCGACGTTCTTGAGATCCTTACCGAAGGCCGGGACGACGCGTGAGTGCGAGCCGCGGCCGGCGAAATCGAGTACGCCGATGCCCTGGACTTCCTGGCACATGCGCACGCAGTCACCGCAGAGGATGCACTTGTTGTTGTCGCGCTGGAGGGACGGGTTGCTGTTGTCCAGCGGCATACGTTCGAAGCCGGGTTTGAAGCGCACTGTGGTGACGCCGAGTTTGTTGGCTAGTGAGAGCAGCTTGCAGGACGTGCTCTTGTAGCAGGTGGTGCAGGACTGGTCGTGGGCGGCCAGCAGGAGCTCGACGGCGATCTTGCGCATGCTACGGATCTGCTTGGTGGAGGTCTTGACGACCATGCCGGGTTCCGGCGCGGTCGAGCAGCTGGCGACGACGCCACGGCCCGCGATGTCGACCAGGCAGAGACGGCAGGCGCCGTAGACACTGAGGTCTGAATGATAGCAGAAGGTGGGGATTTCGATGCCGGCCTTGCGGGCGACTTCGAGGACGTTGCGTTCGCCTTCGATGGCGATCTGACGGCCGTCGATGCTCAGGTATTTTTTTTCATCCATGGGTAAATTCCTCCGGGTTGGTCGTCAGCTTAGATCACGGCGTTGAATTTGCAGGCTTCGGCGCAGGCGCCGCATTTGATGCAGAGCGCGTCGTTGATGACGTGCGGTTTTTTGCGTTCGCCGCTGATGGCGCCGACGGGGCATTTGCGGGCGCAGGCGCCGCAGCCGACGCATTTTTTGGCGTCGATGGTGGGCTTGAGCAGATTTTTGCACTGTT
>JAQWBY010000320.1 GCA_028706165.1 Lentisphaeria bacterium
TGGCGTGGCCTAACAGGATATTCAGGAGGACGAAGCTATGGCTGATTTTGATTTTTCGTTACCGCCGGCCGCGCCGGTGCCGGAGCGGGGCCCATCGCGCGGGTGGCGGTTGTTGTTGCTTGTGCAGTTTTTGGGCGTGATCTTTTTGGCCTGCTGGGTTCCGTGGCGCCTATCGCGTGGCGCGGGCGGTTCCGGTGCTGGGGCGGTAGCTGGTGGCGGCGCGGCGCTAGGTCATGACGAACAGCTGGCGCTGGCGCAACGCCTGGAGCGGCAGGGCCTTGCTGCGCAGGCGGCGCGGGCCTGGGAGCAGTATTTGGCGCAGACGCCGATGGACGCCGAGAAGGCCGCGAAGCTCTGGTATCGCGTCGGCACCATTCAGCAGGAGGCCCGTCGTTACGACGAGGCATTAGCGAGCTACTACCGGTCCGAAAGTCTGGCGAAAGTGCCTGTACTGGAAACGGAAATCACCCGCCGCAGCCAGGAATGCCTGGAGGCGCTTGGTAATTACAGCGGCTTGCGCCGTAATCTGGAAGAACGCACCAGCGTGGACGCCGCCTCGGAGCAGCCGGGCGACGAGGTGCTGGTGGAGATCGGTACGTGGCGTCTTACTCGGGCTGAGGTCGATCGTCGCCTGGAACAGATGCTTGACCAGCAGCTGGCCGGTGCCGGCGCGCAGTGGTCCGTCGAGCAACGCCGTGAGCAGAAACAGGCGGCGCTGAAGCGCATGCTGACGCCGTCTGGGCGGCAGCAGTTCCTGCAGCAATTTGTCGCCGAAGAACTGCTGTATCGCGAGGCGCGCGCGAAGGAGTTGACTGCCGATGCGGCCTTGCGCGAGGAATTGCGGCAGGCTGAACGGTCGATCATGGCGAATGCGTTGTTGCGCCAGCGCCTGGCCGGCCTGAGCGTCAGCGACGCCGACGCCCGCGACTACTATGAGGCCCATCAGGCCGAGGAATTTACCACGCCGGCTGGGTTGCGCCTGGCTCACATCCAGTTGCCTGACGCCGAGCGCGCCGAGGCCGCACTGAACAGTCTCAAGGGCGGCATGGACTTCGCCAAGTTGGCTGAGGAGCTCTCTGATGACGAGGCGACGGCCGCAAAGGGCGGCGAACTCCCCGGTTGGCTGAGTGCGGAAGGCGCTGCACCTTGGCAGCAATCCTTGCTCGCGGCGGCGATGGCCGCCGGTGACAAGCAGGCGGTCCTACCGACGGCGGTGAAAAGCGAGCGCGGCTGGCATGTCGTGCGCGTGCTGGAACGCCGGGCGGCCACTGTCAGGCCCTACGACGAAACGACCGCGCGGGAGGCGCAACAACGCGTGTTGAGCCGTCGCCGCAACGACCTGCAGAACGAGCTCTTCAAGGAGTTGGCCGAGCGCTATCGCGTGACCTGGCACCAGGGCGAACAAGCTGCGGCCGGCGGTGTTGCGGCACCCGCTAACGCACAAACTGCGCCGGCAGCTCCCGCGCCTGTGCCTGCATCTGCGCCGGCGCCGACGAAGCAGGACTGACGCCGACGCAGCGTGGTGCATGGAAGATGATAGACTGCGAATGAAAGTGCTATGACGACAGAACGACACAGACAAGTATGGACGGCGCGAGCCCGGCGCTTTTTGCTGGGCGGCCTGCTGTTGCCCGGCCTGCTGTTGCTGGGCGCTTGCCGGAAGGCGGCGGATGCAGCCGACAACGCTGGAGCCAGCACGGTGCCGGCTGATGCAGGCATCGACCTGTTGGTTGATCGCGGCCCTCTGCGTTTCCGGGTGCATACGGACAAAAAGGCCGTGGATTTGATTGAGACGTTGTCGTTGCGGGTGGAAGCCGTGGCGCCGGAGGACGTCGCGGTTGAGCTGCCCAAGCTTGGTGCGGAGCTTGGGGCCTTCATGGTGGCGGATTATCGCACGGAAACGCCGCGGCTGCAGGATGACGGCAGCATGGTCTATGCGCGGACTTACGTGTTGGATCCGCTGGTGGCTGATGTGTACGAACTACCGCCGCTGACCGCCCGGTTCACTATGCCGGCCGAGGCTGACGGCAAAGCCGGTGCGGAGCACGAGTTGACGACTGATCCGGCGAAAATCGAGGTGCGCATGCCCTCGGAGGAATTCTGGCAGCAGCTGGACATTGACGACACCGCTGAGCTGTCACCGGTGGCGCAACTGCAGCCAACGCGGCCATGGTGGCAATGGGCGGTGGCCTCAGTTGCGGGGCTGCTGTTGCTGGTGGTTTTGCTGGTCGTGCTGTGGCGCCGGCGCTGTCGCCGGCAGGTAGTCGTGGAGCGAGTGCCGCCGCATGTGAAAGCATTGGCGGCACTGCAGGCGCTGATCGCCGAGGACCTCGTCGCCAAAGGCGATATCGAGCAGTTCTACCATCGCATATCGGGGATCTTGCGCGAGTACATCGAGGACCGCTTTGGGGTGCGTGCACCCGAACAGACCACCGAAGAATTTATGGCGGCGCTACGCATGGATGGCAGCGCCTTCAGCAAGCAACAGCGTGCCTTGTTGGAGGATTTTTTGCGGCATTGCGACATGGTCAAATTTGCCCGGCACCAGCCGGCTGCCAAGGAAATCCAGTCAACCTTCGATGCCTGCAAGCATTTCATAGTCGAGACCACGCCGGCGCCGGCGCCGCCGGCGGCGCGTGTCGGGTGAGCATTTAGCCGAGAGGACCTGTAGGAACTGATGATACGATTTGAGACACCGTGGGCCTTGCTGGCCTTGTTTGTGCCGGTGCTGTTATGGCTGTGGCGGCATCGCGGCCATTGGCGGCGCGCCGCGCTGGCGTTTTCGAGCACGACGCATGCGCGGCAGGCCGCCGCGCAGTCGTGGCGTGCGCGCATCCTGTGGTTGCCCGGCGCGCTGCGCACGGTTGCGTTACTGATTTTGGCGCTGGCTTTGGCGCGTCCGCAGGCCGGTCGTGAGCAGATTCGCGACGTCAGCCAGGGCATAGCCATAGCGATGGTGCTGGACCGTTCGGGGTCCATGCGTCAGGAGATGGACTTCGAGGGGCAGCTGGTCAACCGCCTGGATGTTGCCAAGGAGGTTTTTTCCCGTTTTGTCTTTGGTGACGGCAAGAAATTGCGTGGGCGGCCATCGGACTTGATTGGCATGGTGGCTTTTGCGCGTTATGCGGACACCGTGTGTCCGCTGACGCTTACGCACAGTACGCTCCGGCCATTTCTGGACACCATTCAGCTGGTGACTACGCGCAGTGAGGACGGCACGGCCATCGGCGATGCCCTTGCCCTGGCTGCCGCGCGCCTGCAAACGGCGGAGGAGACCTTGAAGCGCCAGCTCGGCAAGGATAAGGACGTCTACAAGATCAAAAGCAAGGTGATCATTTTGCTGACGGACGGCGAGAACAATGTCGGCCGGCAGGTTGAGGAAGGGGCGGCCTTGGCCGCCAAATGGGGCATCAAGGTGTATGCCATTGGCATCGGTGGCGGCGAGGGCTACCAGGTCGTGCAGACGCCCCTGGGGCGTTACAAGATGCCGCTGGCTGCGGCCGGCATGGACACGCGGCCCTTGGAGGCGGCCGCCGCGAAGACCGGCGGGCTCTTCCGCATGGCGAATGACGCCGAGAGCCTCCTGGCCGTCTATCGCGAGATCGACGAATTGGAACGCAGCGATGTGGAGTCCATTCGTTTTGTGGACTACCGCGAGTTGTTCACGCCGCTGGTCCTTGCCGCGTTGCTATTGCTGGCGCTGGAGTTGTTGTTGAATTGCACTTGGCTGAGGAGGATACCATGACCGTAGTCTGGCAGTCATTGGCGATGCTACACTACTTATGGCTGCTGCCGGCCGTGCTGCTGCTGTTGCTGTACGCAGGGTATCGGCGGCGGCAGGCCCTGCTGCGTTTCGCTGAATATGGCATGCTTGAACGCCTGACGGCGCAACTGAGCCTGGCGCGGCGCCGTTGGAAATATGCCTTGCTGCTGTTGGCGCTGGCCTTGCTGGTGATCGCCTTGGCGCGGCCGTCCTGGAATCCCGTGCCGCGGGACATTCGGCGTGAGGGCCGCGATGTGGTCTTTGTGCTTGATGTGTCCAAAAGCATGCTTGCCGACGACCTCAAGCCGAATCGTCTGGAGCGGGCGAAGTTGGCGATCAACGACTGCTTGGACGTCTTGGAGGGCGACCGCATTGGCCTGCTGGTTTTCGCCGGTACGGCGGTTGTGCGCTGCCCGTTGACTCTCGATTACGGTTTTTTCCGCATGATGCTCAGCGATGTGGATACGGACAGCGTTTCCCGCGGCGGCACGATGATCGGGGACGCCATGCGCAAGGCCATGCGTGACATCTTCGACAATCAGGAGCGGCAGTTCAAGGACCTGGTGCTGATCACTGATGGCGAAGACCAAGGCAGCTTTCCCGTCGAGGCCGCCAAGCAGCTGGGTGACATGGGCGTGCGCATCCTTGCCATTGGTTTGGGCGACGAGGGCGACGGCACGCCATTGATGATCACTGACGCGCAGGGCCGCCGCAGCTTTCTCAAGCACGACGGGCAGGTCGTGCACAGTCGTCTTGATGCCGATACCCTCCGCGAAATGGTCGCTGCCACACCTGGCGGGCGTTACCTGCCCGTCGGCACCGGCAATGTCGATCTCGGCGCGGTGTACCGAAACCTCATCGCTACCGCGGAAAAACGCGAGCTGGAATCACAGACCATCGAACGTTAC
>JAQWBY010000321.1 GCA_028706165.1 Lentisphaeria bacterium
GAAAATGCCATGCTGGCGGAAACGGACGAGCCGGGCTTCGTCGATCTGGCGGCAGGCGATTTCCGGCTGCAGGACGACTCGGTCGTCTTCAAGCGCCTGGCATTCCGGCAGCTACCGGTCGCGGAAATTGGCGTCTATGAGCACCCGCTGCGGGCGTCATGGCCAGTAGTGACCACGCCGATGCGCATGCCGGAATGGCACAGCGAACAGGCGGCGGCGGTATCCGGCATCATGCCCCACGCGCGGGCGATTCACCCGGTACGCGCAGCAAAAGTCGCCAGCGCCCCGCAGCTTGATGGCGACATCAACGCCGCCGAATGGCCGGTGGCGCCTCTGCTGATCAAAGAAACGCCCGACCGCAAGGCGCTGCGCGGCAAGCCCGCCGAAGCATGGCTGATGCACGATGGCGACATGCTTTTCGTGGCCCTGCGCGTGCCTGTCACCAGCGAAGCCGCCCTCCTGGCGCATAGAACCGGCCACTGGGGCCAGATCGACGGCATGGAAATCTGCCTGCGCGAACGACGCGCGGCGGCGGCAGACGCCCCGGCCCCCATCCTGGTTCTCCAGGGTTTCCCCAATGGCGCCAAGGCGGGCTTGCCCCATCCCGAGGAATTGGTGAACCCACAGGTCATTGCGCTGAATAGGCTGGCGGCATACCGCGCAGTCTGCCGTTACGGCTTCTGGTCCTGCGAATGGTCCCTGCCCATCGCCGCGCTGGGACAGGCCTATGCGCCCGGCATGGCCATGCAATTCAACATTGGCATCCGCCGCCTGGACGCCGATGGCTGGCTCGCCCTGGCCGGGGCCCTCGGACCCAATTACCAGCTCGACAGCGCCGCCGTCATCACCCTCGAATAATCACTCGGGACGCAGGCGCCACAGCAAGCGGCACCTGCGCCCAAAACCCGTGCGGGTGCTTTTCAACTCCATACCCACAGTGCGTCAGTACTGCACGAAAACGGGCACCTTGCTGTGCTTGAGGGTCGCGCCGCAGCGCGGGCAGACCTTGGGCAGCGTTTCGACTTGCCGGGGTTCAGCTGCTTGAGCGTCTTTCGTTTGTATTTCCAGAACCACGATGTCATCCACCAGCCGTACCATTTCTTTGTAGTCGCATTTGCGGCAGGAAAGATCGTACAGCTTGGGGGCAGGGGGCTTGCGCCAACGCAACTTGAATAGATCGTTCATCATGTCGGTTTATCTCCTCCCTTGTTCTTTGCCCGGGCGGCGTAGGCATTGACCCACTGCCGCCACGCTGAATGCACAAATACGGTAACGCCACACCGACCGATTGCTCCAGTGCCAACAGGAATTATTTCTGGCAGCGGACAATCAGTGGCTGTGACGTGGCAATGGCGAAGGGCCCGCCGGCGAAATCACCGAAGCAGACCACGTCACGGAAACCCGCGTCCTGCAGGCATTGGCGCAATTCATCGGCGCGAACGGCGTAAAGCCGGTTGACCGTCCGCTCCTCAATGCCATCGACTTTGAGCACGGCCGTAAAGAGCACGTTCTTGCCGTTGATTTCGTAATAGCGCTCGAAGCGCAGCTTGCGGGCGGAATTTTCAATGGTCGGCAGGCCCGTGAGTTGCTGTTGCAGCACACGGTCGTAATTGATCACCTGAATGACCAAGCGGCCGTCGTGGTCAAGGAGGCTGTAGAAGTCCCGGCAGATCGCCGCCAACTCGTCATGGCCGCCGGCATGCACCAGCGAATTGCCAATGCAAAACAGCCCGTCAAAACTGCCCGGGGCGTAGTATTTCGGCAGTTCCGTCATGCTGCCGACCGTCAAGGCCGGCGTCAAAGCCGCCGCGTGCGCCTTGGCGGCCGCACGCTCAATCATCTGCGCATCAAGGTCGAGCCCGCTAACGGCATAGCCCGCGCGCGCCAGGCCCAGCACGTACTCGCCGCTGCCGCAGCCGACATCCAAGACCCGTCCGCCGGCGCAAAAACTCGCCTGCAAAAAGGCCAGAGTGGCGGGCTTCAGCGGGAAAATGTCGTCGTAGTACTCAACGATGCGGTCGTATGGCATGGCGTCACTCCGGAATCAAGGTGAACTGCTGCTGAAGGCAAAGGGGCAAAAAATCGCGGCGCGGGCTGCTGACGTTAAATGTAGTCCTTGTTCTCCGCTCTGCCGGCGGCGGGGGCCTTGCGATTGTCCTGGCGCTTTGCCGGGAGCATCTCCTGCGCGCGACGCATTGGCCAGCTGTTGTCGCCACGGGCAACGAGCGCGGGTCCAGCGCGACTGCTTATTTGCCGCTGCCGAGCAATGCCGGCACAATGGCGCTGATGCCGATGGCGGCGAGGAGTGCGTAGGCGAGCCAGCGCAGGCGTTGTCCATTCAAGCGATTGCCGATAGGCATGCCGACAAGCGAGCCGAGGTACACCAGCGGCAACAAGGCACAGCCGAGAGCAGCGTGCCACAGGATGGCGGGACCGAAGGAAAGACTCAGAAATAACAGCTGGGCGGGGCTGGCGGCGGCAAAGGCCCCGAAAAGGAATCCGCGCATCTTTTTTGACGGCCAGTCGTGAGCCATGGCCCACAGCACCAGCGGCGGGCCGCCCATGCCGCAAATGCCGGCAAGCAAGCCGCTGCCGACATTGGCAATGGCCCCCCAGTACCAGGCAAGACTGACCGCCGGCCGGGGACGGCACAGCAGCTGCAGTGCCACCAACAGGCAAAGAATCACGCCAATAACTAGGCGGATCTGTGCAATGTGCAAGCCGGCAAGGCGCTTGAGGACAAAGAGACCGATAGCCATGAAAAGCACGCGGATTATGGTCGTGGTGCGCACATGCTGCCATGGCACCGAAGCGCGTAGCTTGAAAGCACCGATCGATGCCTGCAGCATCGAACAGGTCGCGACCATGGTGACGACATTCTGCAGGGGCAGCCCCAACCACAGCAGCAACGGCGTCGCAAACAACGCATAGCCAAAACCGACGGCGCTCTGCGCTACGCCGGCAAAAAAGATGATTAGGCCAACCAAGGCGTAGCGGATGTATTCAATGGGCATGGGCGGCAGGTTCTTTTGGTGAATATCGGACGGATCAGACCGATCGGACCGATCAAGTCGTCGGATCAGTCGGATCAGTCGGATCAGTCCGCGAAAGAAAGTCAAGGAGACCGATCGGACCTAGCGTCTTCAATAGTCCGCGTCCTGCCAGCAGACCTGCACGTGGCGAGTGCGCGGGCCGTCGAATTCGCAAAAATAGACCCCCTGCCAGGTGCCGAGGGCGAGGCGGCCTTCGCGCACGGGCAGGGTCAGCGACATTCCTACCAAGGTCGCCTTAAGATGCGCGTCGCTGTTGCCTTCGTTGTGTCGGTAGTAGCTTTCCTCGTGGGGGATCATGGCAGCCAGCTTGGCCATGATGTCGATTTTGACATTGGGATCGGCATTTTCATTGACGGTGAGGCCGGCAGTGGTATGGGGGCAAAATACATGGCAAACGCCGCTGCGGACCGTGGCCGGTATGTGCGCATTGACTTGCCGAGTGATGTCAACAACAGCGTTTCGATCATAGGTTTCGATAGTGAATTCGGCCATGCAGTCCTCCTTTGCTAATGGGGGGCTTTGACGTCCTGCAGAGGGAAAAAGTGGTTATCAGGGAAAAGCGTAGGTCTGGGCAGGGCGGGGCACACAGGCAACGGCGGCGCAGATCTTCCACTGCTTCTCTTCACAGGCAAGCGTGAACGCGTAGCGGAATTGCACGGTGACATCCTTGTCCGCATGGCGGTAGGTCAGTGGCAGGGCAATAATGACCGACGCCAAATCGGCGCTGGTCGCCACCCACTGCTGCTGATAGAGACCCCAGCGCAGACCAGACATACACTTAAAATCGGCCTCGAAGAGTTTTTTCGCGGCTTCGTGAGTGCAGATCACCTCGTCTTCGTTGGTGCCCATCAGCATCAGCGGCCGTTGCGTGCTCAGCGCGGCCATGCAGGTGACGATATCCGCCTGAGTGTAGGCGACCAAAAAGGCCCCAACGGCAGTCATTACGGCCTGTTCGTTACTGTTCATGTCGCGTACTCCTGTCCCAAGTCATCACAGCAGTGTAGCGCTCGCATAGCCGACCGGGCGCGGATGACGAACAAGTGTCGGCATAAAAAGAAAATAAACCCCGCTCGACCATTGTCCATAGCCAAAGCTGGCGATGACGGTCGTCCGCATGCTTTTCACCTCGACAAAAAGGTCATCGGTAAGCCATTGATAATTGAGCGGTAGAGCAACAGGCGGCCCTATGCGCGCCCGTTTCCCAGCCGTGGTGCGGGCTTTCAGCCCGCGCCGTCGCCAGAGACCAGCAAGCGTCCACTCGCGCGCCCGGCATCCCAGGCCGCGAAGCGGCAGAAGCGCTTTCAGCGCTCCAATGCCGCCTTGGACGCCGGGGACTGATTGGACTCCTGGGAGCGCCGCCGTCCCGGCGGCACTTGGCGGTGGCTGCGCGCTGGGGCGAGGACTCACTGACTCATGAGGCATGGTCCCATGGATTGGACCGCGGGGACTTTCTGGACCGTGGGGAATGACGCCTTGGACGCCGGGGACTGATTGTGGACGCCTTGGACGCCGGGGACTGATTGGCGGTGTCCATAGTGTCCATGGTGTCCATAAAAACGCCCAGTGTCCCGCCAGTCAAGAGGCGGCGCTGGGAGCTGGCCCTTCTCAATCACT
>JAQWBY010000322.1 GCA_028706165.1 Lentisphaeria bacterium
TGCATGTCGCCGAATGCCTCAACAGCCACTATCGCGTGCTGCGGGCCAACGACACCATTGCGACAGTCATTCGCCTGGTGGAAGATATGGCCGTGCCCGACGACATCTTTCCCGTGCTCGACGGCAATGGCAAACTGCAGGGCGTCGTCCATCTGGAAAAGGTCCTCGCGGCCATGCTGAACCCTCAGATCCACGATATGCTGCTGATCTTTGATCTGATGGACCCGCCGCTGGGCATGCTCAGCCCCGAAGACGACCTGGTTAAAGCCATGAATTATTTTGACAAATACAGCCTGAAATATCTGCCGGTTTGCGCCAAAACGGGGAAATTTTGCGGCTTCATCGAACGCACGCCGATTTTCACTCGTTACCGCCGCATGATCAGTGAAACGGAGTCATTCTGAAAGGGTTGCTCGTGGACATCCGCAGTCATCTGTCGTCGTGGTCGCAAGAGAGTTGGGAAGGCTATTGCTGTTTGCGCGGTGAGGTCGATGGCCGGCCATGCCGGCTGGTGCTGCCTCACGGCGGCCTGCGCCAAGACCGCCGCTGGGCCTGGCGAGCCGAATTCTTCGGCGCCTTTGCCAATGCTGACGCGGAGCTGCTGCGGCGAGGCTACGTGCTGGCTTACATGGACGTGCAAAATCACTACGGTGCGTCGAAGGCGATGGCGCATTTTGACGCTTTCTACGCTTTCACGCGCAGCCTTGGGTTACATGCGCGCGTGGCGCTCATCGGCTTGAGTCGCGGCGGTCTTTTCGTGTACAACTGGGCCATACGGCATCCGGAATGGACCGCGTGTATCTACGGCGACGCGCCGGTTTGTGATATCCGCTGCTGGCCCTGCGGCCTGCGTACGGCCCCGGCGCAGGCCGCCGACCGCGAACGCTGCCTGGCCATGTACGGCCTGACGGAAGAAACGCTGCGGACCCAGTATCGTCCACCCATTGACGACGTCGCGGTGCTGGCCAAGGCCGGCGTGCCGCTGATTCATGTCTGCGGCGATGCTGATCACGCGGTGGTGCTGACGGAAAACACCGTGCCCTTGCTGCAGAATTTCATGGCGGCGGGCGGATCCTGCCGGCTGATCGTCAAGCCGGGTTGCGGTCACCACCCCCATGGTTTGGATGACCCGACACCCATCGCCGATTTTATCGACGAAGCTTTCGACGGGTGGTCGCGGCAGCGGGCCTGAGCATGAAAGGCATAGTTGGGTTTGCGAGGGGGAGGGAAATACCCCTGCTTCGCTCGAGCCGCCGCTGTGCGGCTATCCGACTATCCCTGCACCTGCGGTGCAGGTCTGCGGCCCATTGGCCCTTCCCTCCCCCTCGCAATCCCCCACCTATCCCATTTCGGCTCAGCGCCCTGCGGCAATCGCTTCGCGTTTTCCGCAGGGCGCTGAGCGTCAATTACTGGGGGGGGGCTTATCTCTGCTGTTTACGTGGCAGCATGGATGTTATGTGGCCCCAGAAGTATTCGGTCAGCCATTGATAATAGATGTACACCTTGCCTCTCTGGCGCGGTAGGACGAGACGTGCCAAGCCAATGTGGCGCCCTCCAGGCGCAATTCCAAGTTGTTGTCACACCCCTGGTTGCGGCGCCCTCCGGGCGCCTCACCAGGGGTTATGCATGGTACGGCCCTCCGGGCCGAACTTGGCCGATCTGTCTGATCGACTGTCTTTTATCGCGGACGGATCGGACGGATCGGACGGATCGGTCTGATCGGTCTGATCGGTCTGATCGGTCTGATCGGTCTGATCGGTCTGATCGGTCTGATCCGGTTGCGAAAACCTGCCGAAAACGTTGTTACCAGAAGTCCCTAGAGTCGGTCAACCAGTCCCTTGTGTCCAAAGCGTCATTCCCCACGGTCCCGAAAGTCCCCACAGTCCCGGCCATGAGTCGTGAGACGTGAGACGTGAGTCCTCGCCCCAGTGCCCCGCCGCCAATCAGTCCCACTGGTCCCTGGCGTCCCCTGAGGCCGGTCATTATCAATGGGTGACCGATTGCCCCCAGAAAGGGCAAAAGCACGCCTGCGGCAGGCAAAACAGTTTGCGCACCTATTATCGGACGATCTCTACGCCTCAGGCCCGGCGCTGCCGGTGATGGGCGTGCCGGCGACGGCGCAGACCTGCAGGCCCAGTGCGGTCATGATGGGCAGATCGTGGCTGATGGCCAGGATACTGCCGTGCTGTTGTTCCCGCCAGGTGCGGATGGCCTCGGCGCAGGTCTGCGCCATGGCCTGGTCCAGGAAACTGAAGGGCTCATCCAGCAAAAGCAGATCGGGCTCCATGGCCATGGCCCGGGCAATGTTCACCCGTCGGCGCATGCCGCCGCTGAGCGCGCCCGGGCGTTTGTGCGCGTGCTCTGACAGGCCGAAGCGCTCCAGCCAATGACGGCTGCGCGCCAAGGCGTCAGACCGCGTATAATGCCCGGATAGCGCAAAGGCCAGATTGGCTTCGACATCGAGCCACGGCAGCAGCCGGTCGTCCTGAAAGACAAAGGCCGGCCGGCGCGACGCGTTGAACACGCGGCCCGAGCGCTGCGGCAACAGCCCAGCTGCCACCAGCAGGATGGTCGTCTTGCCCAGGCCGGAGGGGCCGCTCAGGCAATAGCCGGCGCCCGTTGGCAGGTCCAGACTGAAATCCTGCAGGATTGCCGGGCCATGGCCATAGCCGGCGTGGACGCCGCTCAGGTGCAGCATCAGTCCCTCGTCGGCTAGTGGTTTCGGTCGGCTCACGGCCGATTCCTCCGGTCGAACTCGACTAGGTCGGCGTAGCGGATGCCAGTGCCGCCGAAGAGGTCCAGCGCGCTGCCGACGGTGACGTCGATACGACCGGCGCCGGCCTGCTCAATGGCCGTGATGTCTGCCATGGAGCGGGCTCCGCCCGCGTAGGTGACGGGCCATTCGCAGTCCCGTGCCAGCTGCGACACCAGCACGTCGTCAATGCCGTGCTGCTTGCCTTCGACATCAACGGCGTGCACCAAAAATTCCGTGCAGTAGTGGCCGAGCAGCTGGAAAGTCGCCGCGCTGATCTGTAAGGCGCAGATGTTCTGCCAGCGGTTGCAGGCAACGTGGTAGGCGCCGTCGTGCCAGCGGCAGCTCAGATCGAGCACGAGCTGTTCGCGGGGGACGACCCGACTCAGCGCGGCCAGGCGCTCTTCGCAGAGCTCGCCGTCCTGGAAGATATAGGAGGTGACGATGACTTTGCCGGCGCCGGCGTCCAGCCAGCGGCGGGCGTTGTCTGGGGTGATGCCGCCGCCGACCTGCAGATTGCCGGGGTGGACGGCCAGTGCTTCTGCCGCCGCGGCTTCATTGCCTGGCCCAAGCATGATCACATGGCCGCCTTCCAGGCCGTCGCGGTAGTAGAGCTCGGCGTAGTATGCCGGCGGCTGCTGAGCGGTGAAATTGGTTTCCACGGCGCCGTCGGCGTCATCGCGCAGAGTCGAGCCGACGATTTGTTTGACCTGGCCATGATGGAGGTCAATGCATGGGCGAAAGCGCATGGCGGTCAGCGCTCCCAGTAGCTTTTAAGCTTCAGGGAGCTCTGCACCGGCGCGTCTTCCAGCGGGCACCAGCGTTTGAGATAGTCGTCCACATTGGTGGCTTCGCCCCAGAAGCGGTATTCGCCGGCGGCGATGATGGCCTCGGCCAGGCAGGCGAATTCGACGTAGCCTTCGCCGCGGTCGAGTTTGATGTCCTCGCCGGTCTGGGTATTGAAGGCCTTCACCAGCATGAGCACTTCCGCTTGCGGTGAATAGCGGAAGACCTTGGTGATGTGCGGGAAGGCGGTGATGAAGCCAATGCCTTCGTTACCGCTGGCCAGAAAGGCCTTTTCGTAGTCGGCCTTCTTGAGTGGATTGCTGGCCCATTCAAAGCGCTCGGGGGTGGCGCGGCCGACGATGCTCACGTAGTACACTTTGAATACCGACTTGCCATCGGGCATGGTCAGCAGCTTGGTGCTTTCGATCTTGGCGTGGTAGCTGTTGCAGGTGGCGACTTGCATGGTAAGGCCCTTGGTTGCTGGGTGGTGGTGAGCTGTTCTGACTGATTGCGCGCCGAAACGAAATGCCGCAGCGGGAAAAATCGCCTGCGCGCAATCGCCTGCGGCTAGTGTCGTTATAGTATAACACCGTGAAGAGCGGCCCTCTAGCAGGAACAGCCAAACTACCAATGAAGAAAGAGCATCTGATGACAGCGTCCACCGCCATTCGTCTGGGTTTCATCGGCACCGCCAATCAAGGCACCATCAACCTCAAGGGCTTTTTCAAGCACGACGGCGACTGCGTGGTCACGGCCGTCTGCGATGTGGACAGCCGCCACGCTGCGGCCGCCTGCAAACTGATCAATGAGCACTACGGCAATGAACAGTGCCGCGTCTTCCACGATTTCCGTGAACTGAACCGCTGGGACGGCGTGGACGCCGTGGTCATCACCACGCCCGACCACTGGCACGCGTACATCGCCATCGACGCCGCCCGCTGCGGCAAGGATATTTACCTGGAAAAGCCGCTGACGCTCTTTGTCGCCGAAGGTCGGGCGATCTGCCGGGCCGTCACCGCGAATAAGCGCATCCTGCAGACCGGCAGCCATCAGCGCTCCATGGCGGAATTTCGTCGTGCCTGCGAACTGGTGCGCAATGGTTACTTGGGCAAGATCGACT